>DAOUYY010000135.1 GCA_030665885.1 Fidelibacterota bacterium | reverse complement strand
TGTTGCACTTGACTCAGTTAAAACTTTTCTTCTGATAAGTTTTCGCAACCATGATTTGGTTTCTTCAAATGAACCTCTTGAATATAGATAGAACTTTTTCCTGTCAGCGGGAGTATATCGACCATACCCTTCCGCTATATTTGCAGCTATGCTGTCAGATGATCGTATTATCTGATAGCCCACTGTGTTCTGAACCTTTTTGTTCCACTTATCAAAGTCGTGCCAGACCATATCTGATAACGCTTCCGCCAGTTTATAGACATCCAACTCGTAAACTCGTTTCATCTCTCCCTAATTTCCAATTTCAACTTTCCAATTTCAACTTTCCTCCAAGGGAGTTCCTTTGGAAAAGCCGTGAACGATTAACCATTTTTTAATATTACACTGAAGATATTTTTGCAAATGCTTCCCTCAACTCATATACAAACGCTTTTACAAGTTCTTTGCTTTTACGTCCGGTTTTATCTTCCACTCCAGTATGAGCATCTACTCCGGCAGGTCTGACTTCTTGAATCGCTTTTCCCACATTATAAGGGTTGAGACCTCCTGCAAGAATTACTGGTAACGGCGATAGTTCAACAATTTTACGGCTTATACTCCAATCATGTGTTTTACCTGTTGCTCCACAAGCACCGGTTACCGGATCGTATGTGTCGGTAATAAATGCATTAACATACGGACTAAAATCATGTACAGTATTTTTCAATTCAGAAATATTATTATCACGTACAATGAGACTTTTTATTAAATGGAGACCTGGAGCAATCAATTTGAGTTGAGATAGCTCGCTGACAGTAATTTCACCATGAAGCTGAACTATAGAGACATTAAGATATTTACAAAGAGCAATAATTCCCTCTGCATTACTAAGATACGTTATCAAAACGCTCTTTATCGGTAGTCTTATAGATTCGATAATATCGGCAGCTTCCATTTCCGAAAGGTCTTCTTTGTTTAAATGAAGACGCAGTGGAAAACCAAGATAGTCAACTCCGCACTCAGCAAGCATCCTAGCCTCATCTTTATCAATTATACCCGCTATTTGAACTATATCCTTTACCCTAAAATATTCAGCCATAGATATCTATTTTCTTTTTAATAAACCGCAATATTCCTGTCAGGTTTAAAAGATTCTTCTACCTCAAATATGATTATCTGAATAAACCTGACGGGTATACTTCCCCAGTAGATCGCTTAATATTTCCTTTTTATTTCTTTGGACGACATGAATTCCAATACATATAGATACAAAGTAAAATAAACATAACAAATCCGAGAATTTCAGAAGGAGATGATTCAACCCAGCGTTCTGTTCCAATTGCTTTCATTAATGTCCAATCAGGATTAAATTGTTTTCCGATAAACACAATAAATGCTGATATTACACCCATTATCGCACCACCGGCAATAAAACCGGAAGCAATCAAGGTACCTCTCTCTTTTCTCTTTTTAGATAGTTCATCATCTTTTGTACTTTTGGCAACGAAATGTGCAATCAAGCCTCCTGCGAGTATCGGAGTATTCAGGTAAATCGGTAAATACATCCCAAGAGCAAATGCGAGTGGCGGGATACCAACAAGCTCTAAAATTATTGCAAGAAAGACACCAGCGAGATACAATAACCACGGGGCTTGAGCGCCTGTCATTAAAGGTTTTAAAACAGCTGCCATTGCAGAAGCCTGTGGCGCTTCCAAACCACCCGGCCCGAAACCGTAGGTCTTATAAAGAACAAGAATTACCACACCGACCGAGGCAGCAGAAAAAAGAGTTCCCAGAAACTTATAACGCTCCTGCTTCCTTGGTGTCGTTCCAAGCCAATAACCTATCTTCAAATCAGAAACAAAAGCACCTGCCATTGAAAGAGCTGTACAAACTACGCCGCCAATAATCAACGCGGCAATCATACCTTGCGATCCGGATAAACCAATTCTTACTAAAATGACTGAAGATAAAATCAATGTCATTAAAGTCATCCCTGAAACCGGATTAGTCCCAACAATAGCAATTGCACGAGCTGCCACTGTTGTAAAAAGAAATGCAACAATTAGAACAATAAAAATACCTACAATTGCATGTATAAAGTTTAATTCAACAACACCAAAATAGAAAAATACCAACGTTCCAATTAACGAAAGAATAAGAAGAAAAGTCACCCATTTCATCTTTATATCCAACTGTGTACGTCTGACTGAGTTTGTACCACTTTCGTGTTTACTTCCAATGATTTCGCCAACCGCCAGTTTAAATGCGCCACCAATGATTTTAGATGACTTCAATATCCCGATAATTCCGGCACAAGCAATTCCACCAATACCAATATGTCTTACATAATCGCTAAAAATTTCCTGTGGGCACATATCCGCAATTGGTTTGACAGATTGCAGAATTTGCGTTGGAATATACTGACCAATAAAATACACAACAGGAATAAGAACCCACCAGGCGAGAAAAGAACCTGCAGCTATAATCGTTGCAAAACGTAACCCGACAATATAACCAAGCCCCATTACTGCCGCACCTATATTAACTTTGAGTACCAATTTTACTTTATCCGAAAGAGCCTGTCCCCAACCGAACACCTGCGTAGAAACAACTTCCTTCCAAAGCCCGAATCCTGAAACAAAAAAATCGTAGATTCCCCCAATAGCAGCGGCACCAACAAGGATTTTCGCCTGTTCACCACCAGATTCACCAGCAATTAACACTTCCGTTGTTGCAGTCGCTTCCGGAAAGGGAAACTCACCGTGCATATCCTTAACAAAATATTTTCTAAATGGTATTAAGAATAAAATTCCTAAAAATCCGCCAAAAAGTGAGGCTAAGAAAATCTGGTAGAAACTGACGTCAAGACCCAAGATATAAAGCCCTGGAATCGTAAAAATAGCGCCTGCTACTATAACACCCGAAGAAGAACCAATAGACTGAATAATTACATTTTCTTGAAGTGCATTTTTACGTTTTAATAATGTAGATAACCCAACTGCAAGAATAGCAATAGGAATTGCAGCTTCGAAAACCTGACCTATTTTTAGCCCTAAATACGCGGCAGCCATTGAGAATAAGACCGAATAAAATAACCCCCACGCTAGTGAATAGCGAGTTACCTCAGGAACAATTTTTTTGTCAGGTATAACTGGAATGTACTCTTCACCCGGCTCCAATTTACGATAAGCATTTTCTGGAAGCCTCACTTTGTTGATTTGAGGTTGTGCCATTAATCCCTCCTTTAATTTTTACGGTTCTGACAAATCCAGGAGACGTATGAGGAATCTCAATTATCCTTTCCACCTGGATTCACTAAAAAATAACTCTATCTATTGTTTTGCTTTCTTGAATTTCTCTATGTATTGGGCAATGTTCCGTCGGCTCTGTACCTTTTATGAACAGTTCTGTTTCTACAGGACAGTATTTGGAAGGTAAAAGTTTCGTTTCTTTGCAGATTTCTACCTCAATCACTCCCGGAGGTTGAATAAATTTTTTATCTTTCCACTTCATGACTTTATAAGCTTCACGCATAAATTTCGCCCATGCAGGAAGAGCTGCCCTCGCTCCAGATTCGTTATCACCTAATGAAACGGCCGGATTGTCAACCCCTACCCATATTCCAGCAACGATACGAGGCGTGAATCCAACAAACCAGGCATCTGTGAAGTCATTTGTTGTCCCTGTCTTTCCAGCAGCTGTTAGCTTGAAGCCAAATCTAAGTCTAGCGTTCCTACCGGTGCCTTCATTTATCACAGTTTCAAGAAGATTCGTTGCCAAATATGCCGTTTCTTCACTAAAAATCAGGTCCTGTCTTGGCGTATAGTCTGCTATAACATTCCCATATCTATCCTCTATACGTGTGACTGCGATCGGTTCAACCCAAACACCATGGTTTGCGAATATTCCGTAAGCTGATGTAATTTCGATAGGAATTACTTCGGCTGATCCAAGTGCGATTGCATCAACAGTCGGAACTCTTGTAGTTAGATGCATTCGCCTTGCCGTTTCGACAACCGAAGCAGGTGAAATGAGCTTCTGTACAATTCTTACCGAAATCAAGTTTAAAGACCTCTTTAATCCTTCTCTTAGAGTGGTATTACCACCAGTAGAAAGATCATAATTCTTGGGAGCCCAACGAGTTCCATCATTCATATTAATAACCACTGGCTGGTTTAATAATTGAGTTGACACAGAAAAACCATTGTCAATTGCTGTAGCATATACAACAGGTTTAAACACTGATCCCGGCTGACGTTTCGCCTGAACAGCTCTGTTAAATTCAGATTCACCAAAATCTCTTCCACCAATCATTGCAAGAATTCTACCCGTTGTAGGTTCTATCGCAACCAATGCCCCCTGAACAATTAACGACTTCCTCAATTGCTCATTCAGAGGCATCTCTCCCCTAATCATTGCCTGAACCTGATCTAAAGTTATTGTAGAATCTTTCAGAATTGACTCTATTTCTTTTCTGTTATTAAGCAAACGCTTATTAAGCACCGTTTGCTGAAAAGTTAAGTGTTTCAACAGTGCTGAATCAGCACATGCCTGGATTCTTGTATCTAAAGTCGTATATATTGAAAGCCCATCTCTTAAGATATCTACACCCAATTTGTCATCTTCTTTTTGAAGCCACTGTCTTACATATTCAACAAAGTAGGGCGCAATTTTTGCCGGTGGATCAGGCTCCATAAGCTGTAAAGGTGCATTTCTGTATAGAGCAAATTCTTCATCTGTTAAAAAGTCATGCTCCATCATCCTTCTCAGAACCAGATTCCTTCTCTGAAAAGCGCTTATGGGTCTGCGAAGGGGCGAAAACCGTCCGGAATGTTTTATTATTCCGGCAAGGAGAGCGCATTCATCTGGAGTAAGTTCCTCTGAAGACTTATTAAAATAGCGTTTTGCTGCGGATTGGATACCGTACCTGCCATGTCCCATATAGCTTGAATTTATATACATTTCTAAAATTTCACTTTTTGCATACATCCTTTCAATCTGAAGTGCAGTAAGAAATTCCTTAATCTTCCTCGAAAAAGTTTTCTCAAATCCTATTTTCTCATAAAGTATTCTCGCTAATTGTTGAGTTAATGTACTTGCTCCTTGCTGCATACTCAATGTCAAAACATCTTTAACAAGTGCTCTAAAAATATCCTGTACACTAACTCCCCAGTGAGATAGAAATCGAGAATCTTCAATAGAAATGACTGCCTGAATCATCGCTGGAGGTATTTTTTTTAATGGAACGAGTACTCTGCGTTGAGTATAAAATTCGTCAAGTACATCACCGTCACTTGAATATATTCTTGTAATCAGTTCCGGATCGAATTTTTGCAGCTGCTCAATAGAGGGCAAATCTTTTGAATAATGTGTAAATACCAACAACAACAAAATTATGCCGATGATATACAAAATCAGGACCCTGAACAGTGCCCTTAACCAGCTAAGTAATTTGATATGTCGATCTACACGTCCCATTAATCACGAATTTTAATGTTTTTATATCTCTAAATCAAATGGTTTTGAGTTAAAAAATGAAATGTATTCAATTGATATTCATTTATTATCTGAGCTATTACTGGCGATCTTTGTGATAATTGCTTTAGTAAAAACTGAATAAGGTTTTTTTGTACTTTCAGCAACTTCCTGAACCTCCTTATGCGAAAGGGGAACTTCGCTAATTCCGGCTGCTAGATTAGTAACCAAGCTAATTCCTAGTACATTCATACCAAGATGATCTGCCATTATTGCTTCGGGAACAGTTGACATTCCCACAACATCAGCTCCTAATTCGCATATAAGTTTTATCTCAGATGGAGTTTCATAGCTGGGTCCAATCGTCCAGCAGTATATTCCCTGATGTATTTTTATTCCTGTTTCCGAAGCTACTCGCTTCGCAAGATTAATTAATGAGTTAGAAAACGGAGACTTTTTCTTTGAGCCGGGGAATACTTCTATCTGTGTGAAATTAATATAATCTGTAAGGATAACAAAATCTCCGGGACTCATTTCCGGATTTATGCTGCCAGCTGCATTTGTTAAAATCAGGTTCTTTATCCCAAATCTAGCGAGTAGTTGTATACAAAATGTAATCTCAGAGAGGCTTTTACCCTCATAATAATGAGATCGTCCTTGAACCGCAAGAAGTGGAATACCGTCTATTTTTCCAAAAATCAATTTACCTTTATGCCCTTCTACTGTCGGCTCAGGATACCAGGGAATATCATTGCTGAAAATAGAAAATGAAGGCACAATCTTATCAGCAAAATAACCAAGTCCTGATCCAAGGATAATAACAGTGGATGGAAAACTATCTATTTTTGATCTAATATAGATTTCAGCTTCATTTAACTTATTTTGATCTGCGAAAGGCTCTTGCGAATTTTTCATTACTGTTTCAAACCTTAAAAAACCTGTATAATATTCCTATGTAAAAGCATCCAAGGGAACCCCTATAGGATGGGATGAGAAATTATATATAATGTATGAACTTAGCAACTATGAAAAATCTTTTGATTTTTATTGTTGTGAGAACTATTTACTGTTTATATTAACTTTATGTTTATGTAAAAATGTCTTTTGTACTATAAGGGAAAAAAGAAAATACAAGAAATCAGAGCAAATGAAAATCAGACAAGCAACACCTGTAGACAACGAAAAACTTTTAGAACTATCTCGCGAAACACCGATGCGAGGATCCTTGGTAATCAATGTGGACAGGTCTCCGGATTATTTTTGCCTTGCTCGACTGCAGGGAGAAAACTGCAAAATTTTTATCGCCGAGAAAAATGATGAGATATTGGGCATGATTGGTTGTTCTTTTAGAGAGATCACACTTTTCGGCAAGTTGACCCCAATAGCATATATCGGTGAAATAAAAATTCGGGAGTCCGCAAAAAGCGGGCTTACTCTCTTTCGTCTAATGAAGAAAATGAAGGATTATCTCCTCGAATCCAAGATAAAATTTGCTGCAATCCTGATATTGAACGATAACAAAGGAATGACGAACTTACTTTCCAGACGCGCTGGATTCCCTGCATTTCATCTCCTTG
>DAOUYY010000015.1 GCA_030665885.1 Fidelibacterota bacterium | reverse complement strand
CTTGAAATATTGAAAAAATGATATTATTTTACCGACCGGTAAGTAAAAGGAGATGTAATGATTAATAAAAAAACTACAAAAGAAACAATTATTGAAGTAGCCATTGAATGTTTTGGTGAGTTCGGCTACGATGGAACGTCAATGCGGCTAATCGCCGAAAAAACCGGCGTTAGCAAACCTGCCATTTATTATTACTTTCATGATAAAGAAAGTTTGTTTGTTGGTATCGTAAAGTTTGTTGTTCAGAAATTTCAGTCTCGACTTGATAATATTAAAAATTCGAATAAAAACGCATTGGAAAAATTAGAGGATGTCCTTTTATCCCGGTTTCAACCTACCAAGAATCGGGTAACAACTCGTCGTTTTATGAACAGCATTTTCACAAGCGGGATAAAAATGAATAAACATTTTGATCATCGGAAAATGTTTGAAAGCCAGGAACAGATATTAACGGATATTATCCAGCAGGGAGTAGATGAAGGCATTTTTCGTGCAGATATTGACATCAAAGTATTCATGTATGGATTAACAGGTACAATAAATCTCTTTTCTAGAGATCACATTCTAAGTGATGCGCCTCCGATTAATAAAAAATTAGCGGGTCAGATTTTAAAACAGTTCGTTGAAGGTGTTGGAAAACAATCTTAAAAAAATACAGGAGAATCACATGTTAAATAGAAAGATTATAATTTTAGTTACTGCAATATTACTGATGTCTCAATCTGGCAGTATATATGCTGAATCTCTGAATCTGGACCTGGAGACAGCCAAAATAATTGCATTGGAGAATAATCCAACTATTAAAATAGCTCGTGAAGGTGTAAAAAAGTCCCGTGCAATGGTTACTGAGGCTCGGGCGAATTTAATGCCGGTTATTAGAGGCTTTTCCAGTTTTCAACACGCCTGGGAATTGCCCACTATGGTTTTTAATATAGGGGGTGTACAGCAAAAATTCAAGATGGGTACGGAAAATAATATTGTATACGGCATTAACGTTAGTCAACCTCTTTTTACCGGAGGAGCAATTTGGAATGGTTTTCAGATGTCGCGAATTGGCAGAAACATCGCTGAAGCTCAGTTAAAATCAATTGAACAAAAATTATTAAGCGATGTGACCAGGGCATATTATGGTGTACTCTTTGCCAATTCAGCCTTAGACGTTGCTTTAGAGGCTTTGGAGTCATCTAAAAAGAACCTGGAACAGGTTAATAAATTTTTCAATGCAGGCAAGTCCTCTAGATTTGACGTTTTAAGAGCAGAGGTACAGGTTGCTAACTTTAAACCTATGGTAGTTTCATCAAAAAATGGACTGCGTCTGGCAGAATCAAATCTAAGCCTTATATTGGGAATCAGTGACTCTGTTAATTATGTTTTCAAAGAGAAACTCAAATTTACGGAATCAGATCTGTCCCATAAGAGATTGGATGAGTTATTAGGTATTGCTCTACAAAACCGACCAGAACTCTTAATGATGCAAGAACAAAAATTGATTGCCAGAAAGCAATTGACTATAGCCAGAGCTGCATCATTGCCATCTGTGATTTTCGGTACATCTTATCAATATCAAGGGATGAGAGATAATCTGGATTTTACTCATGATGATTTTTATAAATCCTTTAATTCAACGCTGACCCTTAGTATTCCCCTTTTTAGTGGGCTGAAAAATTCATCAAAGATGCAACAGGCAAAAATTGCGATCAAAGAGACTGGTTATCAGGAAGAATCATTGATCAATGTTATTAAGCTTGAAGTCAAGTCTGCCTATTTCGTCATGAAAGAAGCCGAAGAAAAGGTTGAAACCCAGAAAAAAACTATTGAACAAGCCACTGAAGCTCTACGACTTGCAAATTTGATGTATACCGAAGGCGCCAGTACCCAACTGGACGTTTTGAATGCAAATCTTGCTCTTAACCAGGCAAAGATGAATTATCAACAGTCGTTGTTTGAATATAATGTGGCATTGGCAAACTTAAAAAAATCAATTAATCAGTTATAGGAGTCTCAAATGAAATTCAAATACCAATACTTGATCATTACAATCGTTATAGCAATCGTTATATTTTGCAATAACTGTGGGAAACCGAAAGATACAGATAATACTAAAACTGAACGGGTATTTCCGGTAAGAGTTACTAAAGTTGAGCGTGGTGATGTTGAAAGTAAAATCGCTTATCTCGGTAATTTGGAACCCTATAAAGAAGTACACGTCTATTCGACAATTCCAGCACGCTTAAAAAAACTTGAAGTAGACGTCAATGACCGGGTTGATGAAGGTGATTTATTAGGGGTCGTCGATAATATTAAAACAAAACAGGCTGTTCTTCAAGCTGAGGCTGGATTGAAATCAGTACAGGCTCAATTTGAAAACATGTTGATCGAATGGCAGAGGACTAAAAAATTGTACGAACAAAAAGCTGTCAGCAAATCACAATATGACGGCGTTAAAGCTCAGAAAGAGGCAGCTGAGGCGGCTGTGAATCAAATGAAAGCCGGCCTAAAATCCGTAAAAGAACAACTGAATGATACATACATTAAGGCGCCCATATCTGGAATTATTTCAATGCGAACTTATAATGTTGGGGATCAGACAAGCCCACAGTTACCGGCATTTACTATCGTGCAAATGGAAAAAATCAAAATCAATATTGATATTGTCGAAAGTCAAATTGCACTGATAAAACCAGGTCAAAAAGCCTACATTTATGTCGATACTTATCCAGATGAAGTGTTCTCCGGTAAAGTGGATAAAAAATATCCGACAATCGATCCGTTGACTCGTACAATCAAATGCGAAATTATCATTGATAATGCTGATCATCGATTAAAACCCGGCGGTTTTGCCCATGTTGAAATAGTTATCGACAAACACGAAAATGTTTTAATTGTGCCCAAACATTCTATTATAGAAAAAACATCATTGGAATATTTAGGTGGTGAAATCAGGAATACCCGGATTATGACCGATCAATATGTTTTTGTCATTAAGGATTCCATAGCAATCATGCGTAAAATTCAGACAGAACTTGAAAGTGACAATATCATAGAAGTCTTATCAGGTCTGGCATTTGAAGAAACAATTGTAACTATCGGTCAATATGATTTATCGGATTCTTCATTAGTTAAAATTATTGATGAAGGGAAATAACAATGAAGATATCAAAATTAGCAATCCGTCGAGGCATCACTTTCGCAATGGTATATATCATTGCCATTAGTTCCGGTTTTTTCGGACTCAGCCAATTAAAACTGGATCTTTTTCCTGATATAACTTTTCCTATAATCGGGATTTTAACTGATTATACGGGTGTCGGACCGGAAGATATTGAAAATACAATTACCCGGCCTCTTGAAGAAACTGTTGTAAGTGTCGAGAATCTAGAAACAATCACTAGTTGGTCAAAATCGGGGTCTTCGACTCTTTTATTAGAGTTTGACTGGGAAACTGATATGGATCAGGCTGAAATTAATGTTCGAAAAATGATCGATTTTGTCCGGGGCTATCTCCCGGATGAGGCCTCTCAACCAATTACATTTGCTTTTAATCCATCCATGCAGCCGATTATGTTTTTTACCGTTAGCTCCGACAATATTGGCATGGCTGAATTGCGAAAATTGATTACAGACCGTGTTGAACCGGCATTGGAAAGAATAGATGGAGTGGCTTCCGTTGGTACATCAGGCGGACTTGAACGTCAAATCCGAGTTTTAATTGATCCAATGAAAATAGCGGCTCACAGCGTATCGTTACAGTCAATTATCCAGACATTGAGTATGGAAAATCTTCAAATTCCGGGTGGTATTATCGACGACGAGCACACCGAATATACGGTTAGGACATATGGTGAATTTGAAAATGTCGATCAAATCAGTAACACTGTAATCGGAATGCAGAATGGTTCACCGATTTTTCTCAAAAATGTTGCCCAGGTAATAGATGGTTATAAGGAACAAACTGAAATAGTACGCAATAACGGTGTCCCGGCACTTTTCATGTTTCTCCAAAAACAGTCTGATGCAAATACAATTCAAACTGCTTCAGCCGTACTGAAAGAGTTACCAAGGATTGCTAAAGAAATCGGACAGGGCACAAGCTTTAATGTAATCTGGGATCAATCCGAATTTATTAAAAAATCCCTAAGCAACCTTACTAATACAGCGTTCCAAGCGTTTATCCTGGCGTTTTTTGTGCTTTTATTTTTCCTGAGACACATCCGCAGCAGTCTTATTGCTTCAATCTCGATTCCGGTTTCCATTCTCATTACATTTTTTGTAATGAGTCAAATAGGTCTTACTTTGAATATCATTTCCATGGCCGGTCTTGCCCTGGCAGTGGGCTTGCTAATTGATAATTCAATCGTGGTGCTGGAAAATATATTCCGGCATCGGGAAATGAAA
Source organism: Fidelibacterota bacterium (assembly GCA_030665885.1). Classification (GTDB taxonomy): domain Bacteria; phylum Fidelibacterota; class UBA2242; order UBA2242; family UBA2242; genus BS750m-G69. The sequence continues at coordinate 16,100 of DAOUYY010000015.1, read as the reverse complement.
AAAGATATCAAAGTTGCTGCCGATGACGGTACAACAGAAGTAGGAGTTGCAATTATTGCTTCAACGTTGACAACGCTCGCTATTTTTGTTCCGATTTTCTTTGTTCCCGGAATCGCTGGCGTAATGTTCAAAGATATGGTGGTGGCAATAGTTACTTCGCTTTCGGTATCCTTATTAGTAGCGTTAACTTTGATTCCTCTCTTATCTTCAAGGTTACTTGGCAAAGAGAAGAAGAGAAGTAAATTGAAATTGTTAAGAAGTATTAATGATGGGATTGGCAATTTCCTCAATAGTTTAGAAAAAAATTATGTCCGTTTTCTGAACTGGTCGTTGGGTCATAAAAAAATTATTTTAGCATTAATAATTGCCCTGTTTATCTCTACTATTTTTATTTTCTCAAAAGTCGGTGGTGAATTTATGCCTAAAACCGATCAGTCCTTTATTCAGTTACAGGTTGAACGGGAGACCCGGGCGTCATTGACCACGACAGATAAAACATTTAGAAAAATCGAAGACATTATAATTGAAGAGGTCCCTGAACTCAGAAATGTGCAGATCAGTTTTGGAACGGGTGAAGGCTGGGCTGCGATGTTTGGTTCCGGTTCAAACAGGGGAGAAGTAAATATCAGTATACCCGATGTTAAAGATCGTAAAAGAAGCAGTTTTGAAATTGAAGCAAACTTACGCAAAAAACTTGATTTATTACCAGGTACTAAAGTAAGTATGCAATCGGGCAACATGTTCGGTAGTGAAGGGGATATTGTTATTAAAATCTTCGGTTTTGACAGAAAAATTACCACCTCATTGGGTGATGAATTAGAATCTCGTATGAAAAATATTGATGGAGTAATAGATATTAAAAAAAGCTATAGCCAGCCCAAACCGGAATATCAAATCCGTATTAACCGGGATCGTGTTTCCGCTTTAGGGTTGTCAGTCTACCAGGTTGCTACTACTATAGAAACTGCAGTAAAAGGCAAACTGGCAACGAGATTCCGCGAAGGTGGTGAAGAATACAATGTAATCGTACAACTTGACGAAAGTTACCGGCAATCGAGAACCGATCTTGAAAATATATTTATCACTTCAATCACGGGCAATCAAGTTCCACTAAAAAACGTTGCTTCCATCGTTCTCGGTGAAGCCGCAGCCCAAATTGACAGAGAAGACCAGGAAAGGATGATAAGTATATCGTGTTCGGTATCCGAACGGGATTTACAATCAGTACTTGCAGATGTTCAAGATCAGCTTAACGATATGAATTATCCACCAAATTACCGCTGGGAAATTGGTGGCGCTGCTGAAGATATGCAGGAATCATTCATGTACCTCGGTGTGGCAATTATTGTAGCCTTGTTTTTAGTATATATGGTAATGGCTTCACAATTCGAATCTTTACTGGATCCCTTTATTATAATTTTTACCGTTCCCTTAGCTATTATGGGAGCAGTTTGGGGGCTATTCTTGACGGGTACTACTTTAAGTGTTACAGCCTTAATAGGATTTATACTCCTGGTAGGGATTGTCGTTAATAACGGAATTGTGCTAGTCGATTATATTAATCAATTACGTGAGAAACATGGCCATGATCTGTGGGTAGCAATTTTAATAGGAGGGAAGCGCCGCATGCGACCGATTCTGATGACTGCACTCACGACCATTTTAGCAATGTTTCCGATTGCATTAGAGCTTGGATCAGGCGCTGAACTTTGGGTCGGTATGGCCCGGGCTGTTATTGGTGGTTTAACCCTGGCAACGGTTCTAACATTAATTATAATCCCGATTATTTATCTGTTTTTTGAACAAAAAATAATTAAGCACGCAATTAAAAAAGGTAGGACAGCACATATAGAATTTGAACGACCGAAAAATCTGGATTTGACGACGATAGAATAGATTATAAATCAAACACTATTGCTTGGTACAAAATATATTCTACTCTTGATTAATGATACTCAAACAAGAGTATTTGAGTTGCGGGTCAGAAATATCTACGTAAATCAATCATTAGTTGTAAAATTAATATACATACTTAATATTTATTATAAGGGACAATGAGAAAAGAACATCAAATCCGATTTATTTAACAAACCATTGTATTAGAGGTAAGTTCATGAAGATTATTGAAAGAAACATATTTTTTAAAGTATTTACTGATATTAATAAAAGACAGAGTTCTCTTTAAAAATTTCGTAAAGTATCGCTGCATTATTCTATTAATTGTTAGTTTAATTTCAATCCAATTTATTTCAAATTGCACAATCACTAGCAGGCAGAAATGCTTTATCGATCTGGTTTCGCTACTGGAGAAACCCAAAAGAATTTACCGGAATGTTTGATTCAAGTATTGGTTTCCGCTGCGTATGGAAAGCTGAGTAGCAACTAATTTTACATCCTATTAAGTTAACCAACATATAGTTTAAAATATTATTCTGAATTATTCGCTGTGTATTGATTTTGACTCAATTCACAAAATTATTTTTAAATCTCTGAACCGAATATTTTAAAAAAACACTTTGCATTTAAATAAATACATCTTATATTACTTACGAGTAACTTACGATTTTTATAAGGGAGAAAGATGAAGATGCAACTGTCACCCAAAAAGCAGCACTTCCTGGATTTTATCCAAGGTTTTATCAGCGACAATAGACGAGTACCTACTTTCAAAGAGATAATGGACGGCTTAAATATTAAATCTTTAGGCACTATAAATTGGTATGTCAATGAATTGGAAAGTTCCGGTGTCCTCAAGCGGACAAGAGGTTATAATGGAAAACGGGCACTTTCAGTGGAACAGCAGCAAGATAATACTTTGCCTTTACTTGGAATAATTGCTGCTGGTTATCCTTTGGAGGCAATTGAAAACAGAGAACTTATCGAAGTACCACCATCTTATATTCACCCAGATAATTATGTATTAAAAGTCAAAGGTAATTCCCTGATTGAGGACAATATTCAGGATGGGGATTATGTCATTATCCGCAATAAACCTGATGCAGAATACGGGCAAACAGTCGTTGCTTTTATCAATAATGAGGCAACACTGAAACGTTATTATCCTAAACCGGGTGGAATTGAATTACACCCGCGTAATCCGGAGTATGATATTATTTACGTCAGTCCTGAAGACGAATTCAGAATTGGCGGCACAGTATTATTCATATTTAGAAAATATTAATGAATTGTTATGGAAACTTCTTTTCCCCACCGGGATAAGTAGAATCACTACTAATCATGGATAGGTCTGTATTTCATATAAGATTACAAGATTTTGAGCTTCAAGTAGAGCAAATGTTAGATTTCAGCCTTCGCAATCGCCCTATTGCTATTATTTCTTCCAATCAGCAGAATGGGACGATTATTTCAGCATCTAAAGAAGCTACTGAAGAAGGTTTGCAAAAAGGGTTAAAAGTCTCTCTTGCCCGAAAGATGTCGCATAGCGTAGTACTTTTACCCTACAATTCCATTCTATATTCTAAAATGCACCGATATATTTATAAGACATTATCTGTTTATTCTCCTGTTATTGAACCCACCGTCTTTGGACAATACTACATTGACATGACGGGGATGGACAATATCTATAAAAATAATATCCAGGCAGGATGCTTAATATCAAGTGACATCCATTACAAAGCAAACCTGAATAGTTTAATCGGTATTAGCACTAATAAACTGGTCAGCCGCATCTCTACTGCTGTAGTACCTGAAAACATTTACAAAATTGAGCCTGGCAATGAACCTCGCTTTCTTGCTCCACTGCAATCAGATGTTTTACCATCAGTACAAGAAAAACCTGTGAGCAGGATTATCAAATTTTTATTCCTTCACCAAGTAAAAAACGTCCAGGAGGTGGTTTCACATTCGGAATCAGGGCAAATACTCTTTGGTCGGCATTACCAAAAAATTCGGATGGAAGCCAACGGTCAGGATAGATCCATAGTAAAACCACCTAAATTACGCAACCATATCATTGAACAAACAGTCCTGGATGCAGATACGAACGACGAAGAAATATTAACAGCAGTTGTAAAAAACCTTGCAGAACAGGCAGCATACCAACTTCGACAAAGACGACAGGTCTCAAAATCAGTTACTTTAGAGATTCACTACACAGATGGCTATAAAAATGCCAGGAAAGGGTCCCTCCTGCTCAATGACGATAAATCTGCGACTGATGTAGCTGTTAATTTATTCATTCAAGCCAACTATCGCCGGAATCGTATTCGATCTGTCCTCATTGATGTTACCGATTTGTATCCCGCTTCTACACAACTGGATATATTCAGGGATGAAAGAAATAATAAACTATCTGCTACATTGGATAAAATTCGCAAGAAATACGGGTTTTCCAGTATATGTACAGCTTCGGATTTGATGATCCCAAAAGCCATTCAGAAAAAATCTTCACTACCAATGACACAGAGAACAAATTATAGCCCTTCACAATTAGCGTATTATGAATAAAGAAAAAATAAATATCAAATATCAAATTGAAAATTTTACTTCGCATCTTAATAATACTTTTCTATGATACATTTTGTCTCGCATCAAAGAGATCCCTTCGGGAAAGAGACCCCTTTGGGGCACTTTGCAATTTAAAATTTGAAATTCCTTTCGGTCAATTATGTTTGCTCATCTAAACGTTCATTCCACATTTTCCAAGATGTCTGGAACGGCAACGCCCCAGCAGATAATTGAACGTGCTAAAGCATATCGTCAAAGTCACTTAGCCCTTACAGAAATTAACGGATTATGGGGATTTATCCGTTTTGTACAGAGTGCCAGAGAAAACAATATACAACCAATAGCCGGAACAAACATTATTACTGCAACCGACGATATAATCCTCTTAGCGGAAAATCAATCCGGTTATGAAAACATGTGCAGGGCAATCTCCAAAGTTCATGATGATCCAAATCTATCGATTTCAGACGTACTCAGGCATAATCACAAAGGTATATTTATTTTAGCCCATCAGGAAAATACATTAAAGCAGCTATCGCAATTCATATCGGATACTCATCTGTTTGTTGAGTTACGGTATGGTGGTACAGAACATGAAGCAAAGCATTTATCCCAAAAATTTAAGATAGAGATAGTAGCTACGGGAAATGTTTATTTTTTGCAACCTGAAGATCAAAAAACACATAAGATTCTTCGGGCAATTGACAAAAATCTCACTTTGTCCCAATTAAAATCCAGGGATTACAAAAGCGAACAACACTACTTTCGTTCTGAAAAAGAGATGATTAATCTCTTTCCAAATAGTCTGGATGCTATAAACAATGCGCAATATTTAGCAGAGCGATGTAAAACTAATTGGACTTATGTTAATACAATTTTCCCCGGAAAGTCTCTTAAAGAAACACGCAGTGCCAATAAGAAACTACGACAGCTCATATACGAGGGCGCTAAAAAACGATATGGTGAGATTAGTGAAATCATTAAAAAACGAATCGAGTATGAATTATCATTAATTACTCAGAAAGGGTTTGCCCCCTATTTTCTGGTTGTATGGGATATTGTCAAGCAAACTCGTGCTACTATTGGCAGAGGGTCTGGTGCAGCTTCTATTCTCAGTTATTGCCTGTTTATCACTCAGGTTGATCCTATCAGGTATAATCTCTGTTTTGAGCGTTTTATCCATCCTGAACGTATAGATATGCCGGATATTGACGTTGATTTTCCCTGGGATGAGCGGGATGATATTCTGGATTATATCTTCAAAAAGTATGGAGTAGAACGTATAGCAATGGTATCCAACCAGGTTTTTATGCAACCCAGATCATCCATCCGGGAAGTAAGCAAGGTGTATGGGCTTTCCAATGAGGAGATTAAAGCGGTAACTAAACGGATCGGGTATCACCGCCATCTCTCTAATATGGTTGAATGGATCAGAACTGATAAACGCTTTCAAAACCTGGATATAGATGATACACTTAAAGAAATACTTGAACAGAGCGAAAAGGTCATAGGCGTTTTCCAGTACTCTTCAGTACATCCGGGTGGAGTGATTATCGTACCGGATGAAATTCGGAAATATGTGCCTGTGTTGATGGCAACTAAAGGCATACAGATCGTTGAATGGGAAAAAGATCAGGTAGAAGATTCCGGCTTATTGAAGATAGATATTTTGGGTAATCGTTCCCTGGCAGTTGTACGGGATACATTGAAACAAATCGGCATTTACCGAAATGAGTATATGAATTATCATACAATTCAGGCTGTTGGCGACCCGAAAACGGAAGCACTTATGAAAGCCGGACGAACTATGGGTGTCTTTTATATTGAAAGCCCTGCTACGCGTCAACTTCTGGCTAAAGCAGGCGTTGTAGATTTTGAACATGTGGTTATCTACTCTTCGATCATACGCCCTGCCGCTAATCGCTATATCAATATTATGCTTGAAAGGATTCACGGCAAACCATGGAAACTATTACATCCTGACCTTAAATGTTTGAATGAAAGCTACGGCATTATGGTTTACGAGGAACAAGTATCTATGGTAGCCAGGGATATTGCCGGATTTAGTTATGCTGAATCTGATTATCTACGGAAGATAATTTCAAGACCTTCTCTGGAGTATTTGGTTCCTTATTGGAAGAGAAAGTTTATCAGTGGTGCTACACATCGCGGCTATTCTGAAAGATTGGCAATAACGCTCTGGAAGATGATACAGTCGTTCTCCGGCTATTCTTTTTGCAAACCACATTCCGCTTCGTATGCGATGCTTTCTTTCACCTGTGCCTATCTTAAAGCCCATTATCCGGCGGAATTCCTTGCAGCTGTTATCACAAACCAGGGCGGATATTATTCTACCTATGCCTATTTAAGTGAAGCAAGAAGATTTGGTATCCATATATTGCCGCCACATATCAACTTCAGTGATCGTGAATATAAAGGTAAAAAGGATAAAATTCGCATGGGATTTATGGCTATTAGAGGATTACAACAAAAGTGCATAAATACTATTTTAAAAGAACGAAAAGCAGGCAATTATGAATCATTAGATGATTTTCTCATGAGGACAGATATTGATTTTGCAGGCGCTATGCTATTGACCGATTCCGGCTGTTTCAGTGAATTGGAACCGGAACTCACTCATAAAGAGATTGCATTTAGAGTAGCCAGTTTTTATCTGCAGGAAGGTGAAAGAAAATTCACCGGGATATCTATTAGTAAAAAACTGTTAAGCAACCATGAGAAACTTATGCTGGAAATTGAATCCTTTGGTTTTCCTATATCTGAGCACCCGTTAATGAAATATTTACCTATACTTAATAACAGGATAAAGAAGGCTAAAGATTTATCAAAGTATTTAGGGCAGACCATCAATCTTGCCGGTGTTTATATTACCCGAAAAGTGACCACTACGAAAAAACAGGAACCTATGGAATTTGTTACTTTTGAGGATGAGACAGATATTTATGAGTGCATAATGTTTCCTGCAGTGTTTACAAAATATGGTGACCTGCTCAATTGGGAAACATTGTTTATATTGCGCGGCAAAGTAGAAAAAGCATTTGGTATATATACAGTTACTGTTGAAAAATTAGCCAGTCTTCAACAAATGATCGAGAAATTAAAGCGAAAAGATCAAGATAAAATTGTAAATTACTCTTCAGTGATGTGCAATGTATAATGAGTCTGCTAAAAAACTAAAATTTATTTCTGTCACACTGAGTGATCCGTATGGATGTTATCGAAGTGTGCTTGGGGCATGTCTCCCTTCCCCGCCTGTTTTCGAGCAGGAATGGATTCAGGGTGACATCCAATTTAACTTTTCTTATCGGTTCCGTTAGGTCCTCAGACGTGACGTAATATAGGGAAAAGAGATGGGACTCAGATTTATATTCTGTCAGTTCCTTAGACCTGTGACAGAATGAGTGGTAGAAGTAAAAGTGCGCCATGAGTGATCTCCTCCGACACAACTGAAAATATTTTATGCCTCTCATCTCCATCCATTGTGTCTATGAGATATATAGCTTAAACTATTAATTAGAAACTTAAAGAGGAGTTATTATGAATTGGACTGCTGTATTTCAAAAAGTGCCTGAGGGTTACATTGGATTTGTAGAAGAACTACCTGGTGCAAACACCCAGGGCGCAACCCTTGAAGAAGCACGACATAATCTGAATGAAGCAATTCAGCTTGTCCTTGAAGCAAATAAACAACTAATGGAAGAGAGCTTACAAGGTAAAGAAGTTATACGCGAAGAGATTAGTGTTCCAACATAATGAAAAGGAAAGATTTAATTAGTCATCTTGAGAAGAATGGCTGTACATTATTGCGTGAGGGTAGCAATCATACGATATATGTAAATCGCAAAGCTAGCAAAGCCTCATCTGTTCCACGTCATAGAAAGATAAACGAATTCTTGGCAATGAAAATTTGTAAAGACCTTGAGATAACAGTACCATGAGATTTATATGGTGTTTGATGTGATAAACATGAAAACTGTTTTGTTCCGAAGGAATCCCTACGGGGAAAAAATCAAACATAAATATTTCAACACCTTCAGGGTTGGGGATTTGTTAGTTGTTCTTTTTTCAATAGGTTGCACCTATTGTTATTCATATTCAACCCCTGAGGGGTTTAAATAAATGAAAGTAAGCCAGACGACAATCCTGTCCCGAAGGGATCCTTCGCAGAAGTCCTCCGTGACCGATGGGAAAAGGATTAAATTTGAATAACATCCAGCAGTTGCCGGATGAACAAGGGATGTCTCCCCCAAAAAAAACACAGAAGGTGTTTAACATGATAAAAATGAAAGGTGAAATAAATGCTATGTCAGGCTCTAAAACCTGACGGCATGATTGGCAGAAGTTAAAGTTATGAATTACCCTTCACTAATTGGCGATATATAATTAAAGGGGGAAAATCAAAATGTGTGGACGAAAAATATTAACTAAGGGCAAATTAGAAATTATTGAACAACTTTCAATAGATGAATGGAATGATTCCTTTGATTACACACCAAGTTACAATATAGCACCTACCCATATAGTACCAGCACTTATTTATGATAATTATCGCATTGTAAAACCAATGGTATGGGGTCTGATCCCCTCATGGTCCAGAGATGAAAAGAATGTTTCGATATTAATAAATGCCAGGTCCGAAACATTAACAGAAAAACCTTCATTTTCTAATCTGGTATATAAGAATCGCTGTATTATCATTAGTGACGGCTATTATGAGTGGAAGCGTGAGGGCAGTCGAAAACAGCCCTACTACATTCATAGAAAGGATAAATCACTTATGCCAATGGCTGGATTATGGAATATCTGGAAAGCCCCCGGTGGTAAAAAAATATATTCATATACAGTAATAACAACTGAAGCAAGTTCTGATCTTTCTTATATTCACAATCGGATGCCGGTAATTATTCCTAAAAAAGACCTGAATATCTGGCTCAACTGCGATCAATATAATTACATAGATGCGAGACAGTTACTCAAACCATATCCGGATCATCTTGATGCTTATAAAGTTTCAACTTATGTCAATTCAGTAAAGAATAATTCATCTAAATGTATTGAGAAGTATAGTAAAAACGATATAGATTTGTTTTAATTTTAACCGAATTAATTTACACTGAGTTGAGCAAATTTATCAACTTTCACGTCGGTTAGCTCTTAACTTATCATGTATGTGGTATAACTGATTATAACCGTACAAAGAACGAAGACCCGCCATTGCAAGGCCTGCACTGCATTTGTCTGAGGCGAAGCCGATGGCGGACGGGCATGAGCGGGCAGGCAAACAAGAGTATTTGTCTTACAAAATCGCTTAATTTAGGTTTACTATAGATTTAAGAATATCTACTGCAATTCTTTTTGTATTCTTCCCTACTTCCTTTGAAGGTCCAATACAAGAGGGGCAGCCGTCTTTACACGGGCATTTTTCAATTAGAGATAGCGCATTTCGCAATAATTCTTCGTGAGAATCATACAATAGTGGGCTAAAGCCTATACCTCCCTGGTAATTATCATAAATAAAAATTGTTGGTTGAAATCTTATCAAATCATCCGGATCAAGTTTTACAGAATGAGAATTTTCAGGAGCAGGAGTATATATTCCTCTTTGTGTAATAGTATTCATGGCAAACCATTCTGAAGTCTTATCTCCGACAGCACAATGAATATCGTGTGTCTCACTCATTATCTTCAACGCCGCTATAGAATGGAGTGCTTTGCTGATACCTAAAATTCCATCAATGCTTTCTGCCCTTGAATATGGTAAATTGTCTAAAACACTTTGTGGAATAGTGAACCAGTATGCGGTTGTTGCCATTTCTATATCGGGAAGATTTATTTTTCCATAACCCACATTTTCAAGTGAATAGAATTTTATTTTCTTGAACCCCACAACACGAGTCACGACCTGAACTTCACCTTGAAAAACGTCTGTTTGTCCTGAATTACGCCGCTCATCCTCAGTTAAAACCTTAACATTGGTATAATCGATTGCATCAGTATAATAGTCTGAATCAGTTTTTCTAACATAAGCCTTACGCCCATCCCAATCCAATTCATCGACGATGTATTGTGTTCCGGAAGCCATATAAACTGCATCGGGAAATATTGTCATGGCTGCCGAGCTATAATCCACTTCCGCAATTACTTTATTGTTTTGAGCCGTATCCACGACAACAAAATTTCCTTCGGGTATTCTTCGTAAATTCACATTTGCTGCAGGATAAACATCTTCTGACCAATACCACCGATTTCCGCTTTTATGGAGAATTCCGCCTTCTTGTAAAAACTTAAGAATTTCTTGCAGGTCTTTCCAATTGACAGAGCCAAATTTATCTCCTTCATTGAAAGGCAATTCAAAAGCAGCACACTTTATATGATCGACTAGTATCATGAGATTATCCGGATTAATTCGTGCATGTTCCGGAGAACGAGAGAAGAAATATTCAGGATGCTGCATCAAAAATTGATCAATTGGATGCGAACGCGCAATAAATACTCCTATTGCAGATTTACCACGCCTTCCAGCTCTTCCAATCTGTTGCCATGTACTGGAAATACTCCCCGGATAACCGGCTAAAATAGCAGCGTCAAGATCACCAATATCGATACCTAATTCAAGTGCATTAGTAGAGATTACACCTTGAATTTCACCGCTTCTTATCCCCTTTTCTATTTCTCTGCGACGATTAGGTAGGTAGCCACCACGGTATCCGGCAATTTTTTCCGGTTGTCCTATTGATTCACGATCACTCTCGAAATCATCTTTTAAATACTTTGTCAATATTTCCACATTCAATCGGGACAATGCAAAGACAATTGTTTGAATATTATTCTCAATGAACATTCTTGCAATATTCCGTGCCTGTTTTATATAGCTGGCTCGAATACCCAATTCTTTATTGACTACAGGAGGGTTATAGAAAGCGATCTTCTTAGGACTTACCGGTGCACCCGATTTTTCTATCACTTTTATCGACTTTTCTATTAATTTTTCTGCATGCTCTCCTGGATTGGCAATGGTGGCTGAACATAGAATAAATAACGGATTAGAACGGTAAAAATCACATACACGTTTCAAGCGACGGATAAGGTTGGTAAAATGCGAGCCAAATACACCTCGATAGATATGCATTTCATCAATTACAACTAACTTCAGGTTCTGAAAAAATTGCAACCATTTAGTATGATGTGGTAAAATTCCTTGATGCAACATATCCGGGTTGGTTATAACAATATTTCCCTGCTTTCGAATAGCCTTCCTTGCATCTGCCGGAGTATCGCCATCAAAAGTAAATACTTTAATATCTCTCTCAAGTAATGTTACAAAGTTATGTAATTCGGTCATTTGATCCTGACTTAGTGCTTTTGTAGGAAAAATATATAGTGCTTTGGATGACGGATTTTGTATGATCTCCTGTAAAACCGGTAGGTTATATGTTAAGGTTTTTCCAGATGCTGTTGGTGTTACAATTGTGAAATCCTGGTTAGCCTGTGCCAAATTCCAACTTTCCGATTGATGAGAGTAAAGTTGCTGAATGTTCTTTTTTCTCAGTACCTCTTGAATTTCAGGCAATAAATCTTCCGGGAATGGCAAGAATTCTCCATTAGAGCCCTCTAATTCGTAAATATATTCAATATTCCTACTGATTTTATTTTTTGTTAATAGAGCGTTTATTGTTAATGCCATCTACTCTCCTTGTGATTTCTTTTTCTTCCTTAATAATTTTGTATTAAGCCGTTCTCTACGTTTAATTAACTCAGCAATCTCTTTTTGCCTGCGCTCAGGGAGTTTATAAAAAGCTGAATTTGTTGTATCCAATGCTTTTTGTATATCTTTTCTAATGTGTTCATAATATTTTGCTAATTCAATATATGGTTCCAATGAAAATGGAAATTGCGGATCAAGAGCTGCTTCCCATAATGGGACGGCTTTTTCATATTGTTTATTATTTTTGTACAACTGCGCTAATTCCAGTAATGTCTTTAGCCGACGATTGCATGAAATAGACGATTCTAAGACATTTTTATAATGACAAATACTTCTTTCAATATCTTTTTTTCGTCTATATAACCGTCCTTTTGCATAATCTGTAAGTGGATTTTTTTCTGGTACTTTGCTTTTCAATGTTTTAAAAATTAGAATTAAGTTTGCCAGCATTGAAATAACATCAAAACGATTATGATAAAAGATACGTTCGATTTTTTCCAGGTTTCTACTGTGCAAATATTCGAAATAAACATCAGGAATTAATTCGCCTGGAATATCGTCTTGTCGCTCAAGCCCTAATAGATCTATTTCTAAAGTTTTCAGTTTGCAATTTTCAATTGAATATTTCCATAATGAGCGGCTTATATGCAATAAATCTATATGTGGATATTTTTGCAATACAGGTGATAAACGATTCATCACAAACCGTGTATTCAAAAGCGGTATATCAAAACTCTTTCCGTTAAAACTGGTAATACAGGTGAACTTCTGAAACTCAGATTGTAACAATTCCAACATACCCTCTTCATGACTGAGCTGCGTAATAAAATATTGGTGAATGATAAATTTTTGATTTTTTAGCCAACCTAATCCAACCATAAAAGCAACAGTTCCCGAACCGCCACTAAGTCCTGTCGTCTCGGTATCAATAAATATTATATCATCAGGAGAATCAATATTAGGAATTTGAAAATAATCTTCATAGTCAGAAGTATCAAATCGGTAGATTTCACTAAGGTCTAATGCTCCGTAAGGTTCTGAAAGATCGTATATGAATTCAGCACGAAAAATATCTCCAAAATGAGTATTGATCCAGCGACCATTTACCATTTCTTCAAGAGGTAAAATGTCCTTTTCAATTTGACTCTTAGGAAAATGTTTTACTGGAATACTATCGTAGAAGAGGCGTTTCAGTTCTTTACGAAGTGAGATATTTTCATACCCTCTATTATTTTTCTCCTTCTCCTCCCTGTTGTACAACTCATTTAATTTTCTTCGAATATCTTTCATGATAGAAAAATAGAATCTAAATGGGCAATATGCAAGTGGCATTATTGTCCAAGCAAATTTATTGAAATTGTAGCTGTGGACTGCCCAGTCCGCTTATCCTCGAACAAGACTGTCGATACTACGAAAAGCTTTTATTATAGCGTGGATTTTGAATATTTTTTATAGCGCATAGCTCACCTGACCGAAATCATTCGGGCGGGGGGAATCCCTGCTACCGGCGTGAGAGTAAGTATGCAATTTTATTTTATCGACAAAAAAAACACAGGCGGGATACGAACCCCGTTAATTTTAACGGGATACGTGCAATTTTAGTTACACTCTCTCGTCGAGAAATACTTTAAGAATCTCTTAGTACTAAAAATCAAATAATAATAAAAACGCTGTTTCCCTGCACATGAAATCTAATAGACTTTTCATTACATAAATTTCCAGCGGAAAAAATCTCAACCTCGATTTGAAAAGCGAATGTCCAAAAAGACCCACATGGGTTCTATATATTATTATGCACACGTACTCTAAGAAATATTTTTATATTCAGTTGGTAATAATAGAATTTTTATCCTTAGATCAATTTATTTCTTGACATTACTAAATATCTCAAGTAAAATTACAAACAATATGATGCCTGAGTTTAGTTTTTATAGAAAGCCTGATAGCAATGAATTTAAAAGACTGTTATTCACCGATTTTGCGATATACATAGGTAATGGGAGGTAGGAGTTAATAAAAATCTACATCCATTTAATCAAATTAAAGGAGAGTAAATTATGATTGGTATGAATTTCGTTAGTTTCATCATTTTGTTAGCTATTAGTGTTGTAGTTTCTTTAATACTGCATTTTGGATTAAAATGCTACATTAGGGGAGGTATTTGTTCCTTCATATCGAAGGTAATATTTGGATGGATTGGTGCTTGGCTTGGAAGTCCAGTATTTGGATACTGGTTTAAAGGTGTGAATTATGAAGAAGTCTATATTATACCTGCAATTCTTGGCTCCTTTGCCATGTTAATTATACTTGTTGACTTGGTAAAGACATTTAAAACCACTATTGAAGAGTAACAACCATCTGATTTAGCTACACTAATTCAAATTCAGTGGACAGTGGAATGTTTTTAATGTCTTATGTCCATATTCACAGTCAGAACCAGATTAAAACTATATGAAAATGTTGGCAGAGGGTAATTGTTTGTCAATATTGAAATTCACATCATAGAGATATTACGATCTATTCCATTTCAGTCCCATAATGTCAATCCACTAATGGCTATTTGACAGAGAATTTATGATGAAATATGATGTAGAAATGAGAAGTGATTTGGAGTTTTTGAAACGTTTGGATAAGACATTGATAACAAAGAGCTGTTCGCACGGGTAAAACTTCATTTAAACACCGGATTGAGATTAAGGGAATTTGAAATGTCCTATTTGGAAAACGGTTTTATTCACGTTTACAAGTCCAAAGGTAAAAATGAATGGGAAATTCCTCTAAGCAACTAGACGGGCTATTATTATCAGTGGCTAAAGGAAAATAGCCAATTAACGCCTGTAAGTATTTCACTGGCTTTTACAAATGTCTTACGATCTCTTGATTTGTATTATACCAGAGACAAGACAAAGCGGAGTTTTCACTCTTTACGGCATACCTTTGCCGTTAAAACATATTTCAATACAAGGGATATTTACCACGTTAAAAACCTGTTAGGTCATTATTCCGTTATTATCACTGAAATTTATGCAACGTTTAACATTGAGCAATTAAACATAGACTTTGGAAATGGTGAAATTGAAACCCTGATCCAATCCAATAAACAACCTGTAAATTATTCAGATTTCAATTTTGCTTTTAATAGTTGAGTCCACTTAAAAAAGGTTTATCCGAAAGGATCCCTTTGGGAAAAGTGAAATATCTTGACATCATTTTGAAAATAGAGGAAACTGTTAAAACAGTTATAAGATCTCTTAAATTCTTATCAACCCACGACTTAAGTCGTGGGCTGATGACAAACATTCCAATGAGAATAACCGTTTCAACGGTTTCTTTTTCTAATAGCTCACCTTTTTTAAGTGGACTCATAGTTGAAATGGGATACGGATTTGACGTGATACGCACTCAAAAATGATAAAATTATTATAAGTATGACAAATTTTGGAATTATGGAAATGAACCAAATATGTAAAGTGTCAAGATGGGAAAAAGGTTTATCGACAGAGAGTTATGTTTGTAGCGCATAGGGGAATCCCTGCCCGACTGCTGAAGAAAAAAATGCACGTACTCCGTCTGAAAGTATATGAATATTTTAGGGTGAAACAAATCAGTTAAAAGTCAGGCAGGCGGGGAACCCCTGTTACCGGAGAATTTTATCCAAATATCTTCTTCCCGCTCCACTTTTAAGATATCTTTCTCTCTTACGAGCAGCCTCTCTATTTTCACATTCTTCAGTATATACTATTTCAAATGGTTTGTGGCTCTTTGTGGAACGAGTTCTTCCGTCATTATGTTCTTTAAGCCTCCTGGAAACATCTTGAGACATACCAACATAATGCCGACCATTCTTAAGACTTCTTAGTACATACACATACCACATCAGATTTCCTTGTAGCGCATAAGGGAA
>DAOUYY010000032.1 GCA_030665885.1 Fidelibacterota bacterium | reverse complement strand
ATCCGCTAACCCCTGCTTGTTCAATATTATTGTCATTGCTGCTGTCAATGTAGTCTTTCCGTGATCTACGTGACCTATCGTTCCTACATTCACGTGAGGCTTTGTCCTCTTAAATTGTTCCTTTGCCATGGATCTCTCCTTTTAGTTTTATTCTCTTTGATATTTGACGGTCACAAACTTGGTTAACACAGAATATCTAATAATCACTTTCAAGAGCCCACGACCAGGATTGAACTGGTGACCCCATCCTTACCAAGGATGTGCTCTACCGGCTGAGCTACGTGGGCATTTTTATTCAATTACCAACATTTCTCTTGATTACCCTCCCGCCAGGGCGGGATGCTCTACCAGCTGAGCTACATGGGCGAGAGCGGGTGAAGGGAATTGAACCCTCGTCACTGGCTTGGAAGGCCAGAGCTTTACCACTAAGCTACACCCGCAATTACAATAGTGGGCCGGGATGGATTTGAACCACCGTAGGTGATACACCGGCAGATTTACAGTCTGCTGCCATTAACCACTCGGCCACCGACCCATAATACTGAATATTTTATATTAAAAATTTTGCTGTCTACGGTAAAGTATATATTCTAAATAAGTTTCATTTAAATTTGACTTAACGAAAGCAAAAACTCCCTCCCAACAATCCCGTTTTAACTGCTACGGGTCTTGGTAACCGCCAAATCTCCATTTCAAAAATCTTAATACAAACACAAAACCTTTTTTCAAACTGATGAGCCACCAGCAGGAGTCGAACCCGCGACCCGCTGATTACAAATCAGCTGCTCTACCAACTGAGCTATGGTGGCGTAATCAAAATTTAAAAAATCTTTGTAGTTTAATAAATAAATATTTTATATCAAATATATATTTAAAGAATCAAAAATAATTTCAAATTCGGCTTCTTTAACATTATATTGGATCTTCGAGACAAAGCACTTTCTTAAGTGAATGTTTTCTTGTCAATTCTCCTAAATATTTCTCTCTCAACTTTACGTCATATCTCTTTGTTGCATCAAAAGTTGAAACCAGATTGCCAAAGTAATATAAAAAAATCCCAGTACCCACATAATAGTATAATTGAGGATAAAATCTCTCAGTAACTAACGCAATCCCACACAATCCACAAAAACCCAGCATCGTTAAAGTTCCATCCCAATACTCTTCCAAAGCTATTCTTCCTGATCCTGGAATAATACCAGACAACGATATTGCACCCCATTTTCTAATCCAATTCATAGAAGGTACAACTTCCAGATCTTTTACTAATTCACCTATAATCGTTAAATGACGACCGGGCTCGTTCACTATTATTCCCAATACTGAATCTGCAAGTGAAACTTAATCTAAAGCTATAAGATTATAAGCAGTAATTATTTTGAAGGGAAATTCCGGCTGGCACACTGAATAAATAAGGCTCGAATCATAATCCCCTTTTTCAAATAAAAAAAACGCTAATCTCATCCTACTTTCTAAATCGTACTTACTATTAGAATATTTATCAACAACCTTTTGCAGATAGCTTTGAGCAAGATCCAATTTGTTGCTCCGCTTATAAACTGCGGCTATTTTGTAGTAAATAACAGGAACAGTTGAATCCTCTGGAAATCTATACAAATACTCATAATACAGCAAAATGGCATTTTTCCAATCTCCATCTATAGCATAACTGTCAGCAACTTGTAAGATATTCTCTTTAAGATTCAACTTTTCAAAATATTGTGACTGACTGAAAGCAAGTCTATTAAATAATAGTACAAATAATAAACAACTTATTTTCAAATTAAATTTCATAACAAAGTTTTACGAAAGTATAAAAATTACTTCATCAAAAGCATTTTCTTATAACTAATAAAATTATCAATCGTTATACGGTAGATATACAGTCCTGTTGGCATTTGCTTTCCATTATCAGATAAGCCATTCCATTCTACTGAATATGAACCAGCAGGCTTTTTCTCAAACACTAAAGTCATAACCTTGTTACCAAGCAAATCATAAACTGCAAATTCTACAATGGATTCATGCGGCAGTTCATAAAATATTTTCGTTGATGGATTGAATGGATTAGGATAATTATCATGCAAGCAGAAAGCTGTTGGAACTGTCTGTTTATCATATATTGAAACCTGAGTAAGATCCACTAATATGATATAAATAATTTCATTAGAAAGAGTTGAAAATTCCCCATCATTTGCAGAAACATACCATCCAATATCTAAAGTGTCGGCACTACCCATTAACGCAATAATCTCCTGAGGAGTAAAATACACAATCGTATCACCTGTACTGAACTGAAAAATATTAACTGTATCTATTGTTACTTCTTTGAAAAAACTTAAGGTATAAATTAATGTATCATTATCCGGATCTATTGATTTTTCCCACTTAAATTCTATCACTTCACCATAAATAGGATGAAGATAAAGCGTATCTGAATTCTCTGGAGAAATAGGCGCAAAATCTGATGGTGCTTCATTTATCCCTTCGATAAGTGTTAAATCCTGCACATTTGAACTTACTTCTTGCTCACCATCAGATGCTATTACACACCAGAAAACATCAAGTATGTCAGTACCATCAGGAAAGAACCCAAAAATATCATCACCATAAATCGTTAATTCTGTATCTGCAATTGTTGTATTCAATAGAACCATTTTTCCCAATTCTATATAATCAATCACTAAATTATAAAGAATGCTTTCGCCCTCCGGGTCAATAGATTCAGTCCATTGAAATTTCAAAGAATCCTCAAAACTCGTAAGAACGAACTCGCTGTCTGCTGCCGGTGCAAGAAGCACAAAGTCCGTAGGTGGTTCATTAATATCAATTACAAGATAAAATCCAACCGTGTCAGTAGAGGTTACATTCTCTCCATCAGAAGCTATTACAGTCCACCACATTGCAAGACTATCCTGCCCCTCTGGTAGCCATGACAGCAGAGTATCCGAAGCAAATGCTAATACAGTATCCGCAAGAATGATTGACCGAAAATTAGGTTCGTTAAGTGTTTCTTCGATATCAAGGATCCAATTGTACGTAATATTATCTCCCTCCGGATCAGAGCTGGATTCCCAGATAAAATGATACGTACTGTCCATACTGCTTACAATCAGATTACTATCCGTATCAGGATTTATCAAAACAAAACTTGAAGGAGCAAGATTCGGTAAATCTAAGATAAACGTAATTTTATTCATACCTGAAGAAAGCCGAACCTCTTTTCCATCTGAAGCATAAACACCCCAGTACGACACAAGTGTATCACTTCGAGCATCAATAACATCATATATTTCGTCTGCTGTAAAAGTAGATGTTTCTGTTGAAATATCGAAGGCTTCGTATAAAAATTCTCCTCTAAAATCATCACTTTCATCCAAAACAAAAGTATAAGTTACACCATCAGCGTCAGTAGATTGCTCCCAGTTAAAAACTATAGATTGGGAAAGATCATTGATAATTACGATGGTATCAATTGACGGATAATACAGATCAAATACACTGGGCAGATGATTTGTATTATCAAAGTAATCTAATGTCATTTCAAGTAGAGTTTTTGGATATATAAAAGCTGAACTCGGTTGTGTCATTGCAGAAAAAGAAAAATCTGACGCTACAAACCGTCCCTGATCCCTATATCGAATTACCCCTCCACACTGAGAATTAAGATATGCAAAAGAAACAATTGCACGCGGATCAACAGGAGAGATTTTTTCATTACCTCCAACAGGTGCCGTAGCCCAAATCCAATTGTTAGAAGACTGCCCGAGAATATCACCTTCTACTCCTTTTAGCCAACCAACTGATGTCATTTCATCAGGAATAAAAGGACACCAGGACTCTCCACTCAATTGTTCTCCGATACTTCCACCGGTAAGTAAAACATTTACATCTGAGTTAAATAAAATTTCAAGACTGTCTATCTCAGCATCTGTCAGACCCGAAGTTTGTGTTCCAACCGACCAGATCACTATATCACGAAGATTAAGGCATAAATTAATGTATCCCGTTTCACTGATATCTTTATTATCATATATTAACCCTAAAGAATCCAATGCTAATGCAATTACGTCATTGTCATCTGTTCCATTATCATCATCGACAAATAATACAGGTGAAAACCCGATATTAAAGCGTATTTCTTCTGATGCAATTTCATCACCATTTTCTTTAATAGAAAGAGTAAATAAAACTTCCTGTGGTTCTACATTATGACATAGCAGAAAAGTAAACGGATCGGATTCATTATCCTGTGTAGTATTTTTTGGAAAGTTCCCTATATAATAATCCCCCTCTGTTACTGTTATACAGGAATTTTCAGTGCTAATTTCTAATGACACGTTATTTAAATCGTTCCCATAATTTGAAACAGAAACCACTAACCTGGCGGTTTCATCTGATTCGAGAGAACCATTACCGTTTCCCAAAAGTTCCTCAACCATAAAATCCGACAAAAAGACTACTGCACCAACAACTTCAGCAGAATAGGTATAGGCTCTTCCGGTATTACCACCAATTGTATGAACATTTGTAGGAATCAATACAACATTATTCAGCTCACTCCATGAAGTAATAATTGCAATGCCGTCGTGTCCATTTTCATAAATAATCGGATAATCTGAGGAATAATGGCTCGGAGTACTATCGGTAATTGCATATCCCCCCCACGAATAATCTGCATCACCATAAACTCGGATCAACAAAATACCATCAGAGCCATTATTGATGAATTTGATGTAATTGCAAGCCAATTTCTGAGGATATTTTGTACTCGTCACCGACTGGTCGGTAAAACCCGACGTGCTGGCAGAAAAAGAATGAATTTTTTGCATACTAACAGTAGGATAACTTGATGCTTCGCTGAAGGTGTCATGATGCCAGTTAGAGCGATAGCCGGTAAAATAGTTCCATGTTTCGAACTTTTCGTACTCATCAGGTAATGAAGTATCGTGATGGGTAAGTATACTATCTAAAGATTTAATAGAATTTGCATTTGGATACTCCCATACTTCTCGAATAATATCCACTCCAAATGTCTCTTCTAAATAGAAATTCCATATACTGGTAGAATACCAGTGCATACCATCGGAATCTGTGATAGAAACCCACGGCGAATTATACCAGTCATAAAGATAGCCTACATAATCATTAACATCATCATAGACATAATCTTCCATATATACTGAAGTCGTTTCCATATACCACGTTGATGGGTAAGAAGGATAATGAATGCTGAGCTGGATTTCATGGTGAAATTCGTGAGCTGCTGTAACTTGCATAAGTGCTAACTGGTTTCCATATTGACTATAACTATTACGCACTTGAAGATTATCTACACCACTGACATATCCTAAAATATTTGATGGTAGGTTTTCAATATAAACTTCCTGCATTCCATTTCCACCAAGCATAGGTGCATCATACTCAAGTTCTATAACTTCTATATCCCAAACATAATTAAAAATATCTCCAAATGTCTCTACATAATCAGGAATACCGTTTTCATTTGCATCAGCGAGAGGCACAGCATCAATACCCGTTGTATCGTAGTGGATATTAAAATTTCCATCGGGGCTAATATATACGGCATCATATCTATCGATACTTCGTTTCAAGAGATGATCTATCCTTTCCTGCGATTGAACAGAAAGTTTGTCCCAATTCTCCATCAGCTCCATCATAACTGGGGTGCCGCATTTAATAATTTCTCCAACCTTCACATAAAAGCGGGGATCAAGCTGAGACTGATCCAGAACAGCAAACGCTTTATGGGCAAGAGCAGTTGCATAATCAATCTCACCCCTGTTGTACGCACTGTTTATCCTACTAATTACATTATTATTCTCAAAAGATTTAATGTCTTGAGCGATAAGACTAAAAGTTGTAATTGAAAAAATCATTAAAATATATTTAGGAAATTTAAATTTCATCAACTATTCCATTCATTAATTATAATAGATTAAAACAACTAATTACTAAACATGGTTGAATTTAATAAACATTTTGAGTTAGAAAAGATGTAAGTCAGATTTACTCTGTGACATCTCTTTCCTATGGTCTGATAAATTAGAAGATTGCTTCTCCCGAAGATTCAGGATCACCCCAAGGGTCTCGATGATTACAATAAAAGATAATAACTCACTAACAAAAAACGCCATCAAAAAGATGGCGATAAATAATTCTAAACTAAAATGACATTACTACCGCATTAACATCATCTTCTTAGAAATAGACCTATTCCTTGTATCCAATCTGTAGATATATACTCCAGAGGCAATATCCACTCCTTGATTATTTTTCGCATCCCAGGTTATGCTATAGTAACCCGGATTATGTATTTCGGTCATCAAACTTCTAATAAGTTCGCCGCGCAAGTTGTAAATATTTAGAGATACGATATCCCGAAATGGTACTTCATAACGTATCTCTGTGGTTGGATTGAATGGATTCGGATAGTTTTGAGAAAGTTCAAACTTTGTAGGAACTGCCCTATTAGCTTCTATAGCAGTTGAAAGAGTAATAGACAGCGTATCCCCTGAACTGACAAGTAAATAACCAAGAGGATCACTTCCAGTGATATTTGAAGTTGTTAATTGAATGGAGATATTACCCGGAATAATCTTTCTGAAATAAGCTATTATGTGATCATCATTCCCTCCGGCTTCAATGGAATCAAGGGTCATGCTAAACCAGATGAAACGAGTTACGGAATCAACATCAGAACCTATTAAACTTAAACCATCGCTAACACTGTCAACACTATCAAGCCGTCCCGCTGCTTCATACGAACTTAGTTCCAGCGCATTGGGAGAATCTACCAGATCAAACTGAAGCCCACCAATTGTTTTAGTATTAGTTAATCCAAAAATTATTTGAATAGCAGTATCTAATTCTGTCACTGAATTAATCGTAACCTGCACATCTGCTTGTCCAAAAGCAAGAGTTCCAAATACTAAAATTAAAAGACAAACAACAAAACGTTTTATATTTAAGATTCCTTATTTGTTCAAATCTCTATTATGGGGAGCCACAGAGGCTCCCTATCCATAAATCATTACTACTACTTGATGAGAAACATTTTCCTTATAGCAGAAAATTTATTTGCTTTCATCTGATAAATATAAATTCCAGCTGCGACATCAAGTCCATTCGCATCTTTACCATTCCACTCAACCGTATGCATACCCGTTTTTTGATTTGCATTAACAAGATCAGTAACTTTCTGTCCGAGAATATTATATACAGATATGCTAACATGAATATCTCTGGGTAAATTATACACTATCTCTGTTGTTGGGTTAAATGGATTCGGGTAGTTTTGAGAAAGCGAGAATTCACTTACTACTGCAACATTAACAGGAACTTCAGAACCGGATCTATCAAAGTAAAGAAGCGAGTTCTCCAATAGTATTTGAAACTCATTAGTATCTGCTGCTAATGCAATAGGAAATGCAAATGTTACTGTCTTGAAGTTAGTTCCTTGCTTTCTTATTGCCATACCATTATTAGAGGATTTACCTTTAAAAATACTTACAGCACCACCTGCGGGTTCTATAAAATCACCCCAATTTACCCATGACGGATCAGGAATTTCATAGTCAAGCACACCATAATAATTAGGTGGAACAAAATCGCCAGTTATCCGGTCGCCGGCAAAACCAGCCATTTCAAGGTCTGCATCGCTCACGCCACCTGTGCTAGGATCATTTTCATAATTACCAATTCCAAGATAGTCATAAGCAAATTCACCGGCAACAAAAGTACCTGCAGCAGGCATACCCCATGCATATAGATAATCCATATCTGCAAGCATCAGGTTACCACCGTTATCAAGAAATGCTCGCATATTATATTTATCTTCAGTTGTATCGTCTGTAATGGGAACAATTGATGTACCCAGACCAAAAACAGCAATTGCAGTAAAATAAGGATGATGTATGACTGATTGATCTATGCCTTTATGTTCTTTCATGTTCCAATAATAGTAATCTATACCGATATTTTCCAATGCCAGAAAGTAGAGCGAATCCAAATCTCTTCCACCATCGTTAACTAATAAAAATGGAATATTAATTGGAGGTTCTAATCTGGCGAAATGGAAAACATTTGAGTGATTGCTCAGTCCGCCAAGGTCTTCAGCCCTCACATAGTAATAAATCGTATCACCAACATTTGCAGACAAACCGGCTTCATAAATATTACCATCAACCAGAGTCATTGAAACGCTTGTATACGTCCCATCAATTCCAACTTTTGTAAATAATTCTGCAGTAAAGGTATCTCCCTCTAAATCAATAATCTTCGCCTGGACAATCTTATTTTCTTCAAAAGTATCTGAAAAATTACTAACATCTAAAATAATCGGCGGTAGTGCTTCATATTCAACCTCGATCTGCATCATATGTGCTACCCATAGATTATCATCAGCACCTGAAATTATACTATACCAGCATCCATATTCAGGGCAATCAGAATGCAAAGTGGAAAAACTTCTACACGAACCCTCAATTTCACTGTCGTGAAAGGTGCCATCCTGCCAGGTTGTTGGACCACCGCCTGCATCCATTGAATAACCAAACCAAAAATCAAGGCTGTCGTTTATTCCATCAATATATATTCCAGCACCAAATGTCCCAACTAAATCAAGAACATTCCATGTAGGAGTCCATTCACCACCGGTGAATTGAGCATCAGGAATTTGAGCAATACATACAAAGGAAGGATTAAAAAGCAGCAGCTGATTAATGTCCGGATCATCCGGAAACATGTAACACCATCTACCGCTATCAGTATCAAAATAAGTAGCAGGTTCCCATAAATAATAGGTCGCAGTTCCTGCAAATTCATTCTGCATAAAAAACTTATTAACAGTTCCCGGTGCTAAAAGTGTAAACCAGTTTACACAGGTATCAGCAGGATCAGTTCCAATTCCTTGATAACCAGCCAGATAGTCATCATACGCTTCCGGAGCTTCCGGAGGTTCATAATAGTACAAAGTATCTATTACTGATTTTGAACCATCTTTCGTCTCTTTTACAGCAAGCTTGTGATATAAAGAACCGACTTTAATCAATGCACTTCTGTCAGTATATGTTAAAACTTTTGTTTTATTAGCTTTACTAAAATCTCTCGCCATTATAAATGAAACAGAAAGGAAAAATGTAAAGGCTACTAAAAAAGTAAAAAAATTTATTGATAACTCTCTCCTCTTTTTAGAAGTTTTGGAAAAATAGTAAAACAATAAATTTATTGTTGAATTAATGAACTGAAAAAGAGATTCCACATTTGGAAAACTTGCTTTGTTCTTCGACGTCTTTCGCATATTTCGATTAATTTTAAACTTAATTTCTCGGACATATAAAAATTCGTTTATTTTATAAGTCCAACAAACCCAACACTTTATCCACTCCTTCTACTGCATTTCGAGCGTAAAGGTCTGCACTTATCAATTTTGCATATTCTTTAGTTACGGGCGCCCCACCAATAATAATAATTGATTTATTCCCATTTTCCCTAAGAGCTTTTACTATTCCCTCCATATTCACCATTGTAGTTGTTAATAAAGCAGATAAGCCTATTACATCAGGGGTATGCTTTTTAGCCTCTTCGACAAATCTATCCATTGTTATATTAACTCCCAGGTCAACAACTTGAAACCCCGCGCCTCTAAACATTATAGACACGAGGTTTTTACCAATATCATGTAGATCATCCTGAACTGTTCCTATCAGCAATTTACCTCTAGGCTCAACCCCACTTTTTATAAGCAGTGGTTCTAACCTCTCAATTCCTTTTGTCATCGCCCTTGCTGCAATAAGTACTTCCGGAATAAAAATTTCGCCATCTTTGAATTTCCTTCCTACTACAGACATTCCTTTTATTAAACCATTATTAAGAATATCCTCAGTTGGAAGTCCTTCCTCAATAGATTTCTCAATTAGTTCCAGAACACCGTTTGCATTTCCAATTTGCAGATTTTCTGATATTTTTTCTAAAACCGACATAATATCTCCTGAATTCATAATAAATGTAAATTAAACTAATTTTTCAAAAAAGGATAATGATAAAGTTACGCAAATAACTTAAATTTCAATGACGTTATCTAACAATTTCGGAATAAAATAGATTATAAATTAAGTTCCCTAAAAAAATTATGAACCCAAACATCGAACAATTTAAACTTACATTAAAAAGAGGCAAAGCAGACTACGTCCCTGTTGCAGAATTAGGCATTCATCCGATTATTAAAGAAAAATATTTAGGCAGACCAATCAAAACTTTAAAGGATGATGTTGATTTCTGGAATAAAGCAGGTTACGACTATATCAAACTTCAACCCAAAGCAAATTTCAATCCCGGAAAACTTTTATTACAGGACAATGAAAATACAACATTTAATGACGATGGAACAGTATCAAGAAAATGGGCTACTGAGGGAAAAGGAATCATCACAAATTTTAAAGAACTGGAAAAATATCAATCTCCAAAGAAAGAAGATTTCGATTACTCCAATTTCGAAAAAGTACGTGATATACTCCCAGAAGGTATGGGTGTAATAGGGCAATACGGTGACATTTTTACAATGGTCTGGGAATTTATGGGATTTGAAAATTTCTCTTATGCACTGTTTGATAATCCGGACTTAATTGCTGCATTATTCGATAAAATCGGAAATTTGGTTCTCAGTATGTTTGAATACTTCGCCAAAAGCGATGCCGTTGATGTTATATGGTATAGTGATGACATTGCTTATATTTCCGGACTAATGATATCGCCTGGGATACTCAGACAATATTTTTTCCCATGGTTAAAGAAAATTGGCGATCTGGCAAAAGAATATAACAAACCATTTATTTACCATTCAGACGGGAATCTTTTTAAGGTTATGGATGATATTATCAATTCGGGAGTAGATGCCCTTCATCCAATCGAACCACAGGCTATGGATATTGCAGAAGTAAAAAAACGCTACGGAGATAAACTCAGCCTAATCGGACATGTGGACGTAGATTTATTATCGAGAGGAATAGAAGAAGAAATACGAATAAAAGTAAAATCTAATATCGAAAAAGCCGGTTATAATGGAGGATACTGTGTCGGCTCAGGCAATAGCATTCCGGATTATGTGAAGTTTGAAAATTATGTGGCAATGCTTGAAGCGGCGAGGGAATTCGGGAGGTAAAAAAATAACCGAAAATAACGCTAAAAAGCGCTAATATTTTAACTCAGCAAAGTAAAATAATCGTTATCACTCAGTTTTTTATCAAAAGTATACGTAGTACGCACATGGTAATTGAACCCTATATAACCCAGCATATAATCGGAAAAATCACCACTTTTCTGTGAGAATTTCTTAAGTGCGTATTTAAATCTTTCATTGTTCTGAAACCGAAAAAGTATTGCTGAATAAATCTCTTCAAGTGCCCTGATAACATCCGACTTATCAGCATTATATGCACATCGTAGTGCCCACAC
This sequence comes from Fidelibacterota bacterium, assembly GCA_030665885.1. GTDB lineage: Bacteria > Fidelibacterota > UBA2242 > UBA2242 > UBA2242 > BS750m-G69. The sequence continues at coordinate 3,866 of DAOUYY010000032.1, read as the reverse complement.
AAATTCACACAAAACAATATCCGATATAAAAACATTTTCATCTGAGTCAATAGCATTTCTTATTAATCGATCTACCAGATCTGATTGTTGAATATCATCCTCAATAAAATATCGAAGTAATAAATTTGTATCAATGGCGATCATAAGATGTTACCTTTTCCGCTACTGCACTTTCAATTCCTCTCTGTATTTCTTTAGGGGATAATGGCTGATCTTTCTTCAAATGTTTTAGCATTCCTTTGAGTTTTAAAATAGATTGTACTGGTTTTCCAATAGAAACTAATCCATTTTTCTGTATTTTAAATAGAATTTTATCCCCCTTTTTCAGACTTAAATATTCCCTCACATTTTTTGGAATAGTAATTTGACCTTTTGATGTGAGTGTTGACAAGTTCATTTTCCTTACCTTTCCTATAAAATACATTTAAATGTAAGGATTCTTTTTATTAAATGTCAATATATAATAATCCTGAAGTTACCCCGAAATTTTAACGGTTAGTCTAATCTAAATTATTCGCCACAAAAAAGCACAAAATTCGCCCGCCTGCCAAAGACCAATCTACCACCCGCTTGCTCCCGATTAAAAGGGCATGGAGCGAAGCGGTGAGCGGGGAAACGGCGGGAAGTCAGAAACTTTAATATAAATGAGTTATTGTCTTCCAATAAATAATTTTAACATTGAATATTATCCTAAATGCTCGAGATATTTTTTGTATCTACCCGAAGGGAACTGCAGTAAGGATACTATGGATTTTTTTGAGCCTTTTTGCGGCTGATGAATTAAATAGGCTAATAATAAATCAAAAGGATTTAATCACACCTCAATTTGTAAATGAATTTTATCATCATATTTAGTCAATATTTTGTTTCTTTATTTTATCATTCTACATATATATATTTCAAAGAAACAAAAAAACTGAGGGGGAATAGATGACAATCACTCAAAAATCTTATCAAGCTTATCCAAAATTGGTAACAGTAGTTGGAGCAAAAAGTGGAGAAAAGGTCAACTATATGGCTGCCGCCTGGCATACTTGCCTTTCACATACTCCACCACTTTATGGTGTTGCCATTGCTCCCAAGCGTTTTACTCATGACATGATTATCGAGTCGGGCGAATTCAATTGCAATTTCCTGCCATTCAACAAACTTGAATTGATAAATGCAACCGGTCAAATCTCTGGTAAAGACTGCAACAAAATTGATGTACTTAATCTCCAAATAGAACAGGGAATACATATCAACATCCCTTTCATTTCTGATGCTTATGAGGTAATTGAATGTAAGTTAAAACAGACCATAAAAGTGGGAGATCATACATTATTTGTCGGCGAAATTGTGCACATTGAAGAAAAAGACGACATATTCAGAGAAAACAGAATATTAAATCGCCAAAATATCTATCCAACTCTCTATCTCGGCAGCGATACTTACATCACAATAGACAAATCTTCCATTGTTGTACTACCACGAGATTAAAAACCATATCTATGAGATATTTACCAAAATTACCTGTCATAATTATTATTGTTTTGCTTAATCCAATTAAGGCATTTTCAACAGATATACCTGATCCACGCTATAAAACAATTGAATATATTAAGTGGTACCCCGGTCATTATTATAACGCAATAAAAAGAACAGTTAGTTTTAAGACTCATCGTTCCGTATTGCTTGCTGGAGCACTGCTGCTACCTACTGCATTTATAATTGATAATAGAGTCCAGAATTACGCTCAAAAAAGGGGATTTTACTCAAAATCAATATCAAAAATAGGTGATTTATATGGTAACCCATGGGGATATATTGGAGGAATTACATTAGTCACTGCTACAGGCTTTATTAGTAAACAACCTTTTCCTAAAACAATCTCCCAGGTTCAATTAATAGCGGAATCAGTTCAAACAACTGCTCTAATTACATCTATATTGAAAGATATTACTCATCGTGAACGACCCAATAGAAAGAGCTATAAATCTTTCCCATCTGGACATACTTCTGGCTCATTTGCTCTTGCCGCTTGTCTAAACGAAATTTACGGTAAAAAAGTTGGCTATCTTGCGTATTTTATGGCTGGATTTGTTGCAAGCTCTAGAATAAATGATAATAAACACTATTTGTCAGATGTAATTGCAGCTGCTATATTGGGAACTATCATCGGGAAAAGTTTTGCTGTCCAGCATCTTTTTGAATTTAAAATCTACAATGATAAAAATAATTCCAATACATCAATAAGTTACTCATTTAAACTATGAATTTTACTTCCCGACTAAGAAAAAAACTCCCTCTAATTTTAGACGGCGCCATGGGAACAGAATTGTGTCGAAGAGGAATTTCTATCGAACTGCCCCTATGGTCTGCTGGTGTGCTCCTTGAAAATCCTGAAATAGTAAAACAGATTCACATGGATTACATTAAAGCCGGTACAGATATAATTACAACCAATACTTTTCGAACAAATTCAAGAACTTTTCTCAAAGCAGGACTTACAAAGAAAGATGCCTTTTCAGCAACAAAAATGGCTGCTTCAATTGCAGAATCTGCGATCAATACACTCAAACCAGATAGAAAAATATGGATTGCCGGTTCCATCTCTCCGCTCGAAGATTGCTATCAACCCGAACTTTCTCCAGATTACAAAACTGCACTTATTGAACATCGAGAAAACGCAATGTGGCTTGCTGAAGCAGGTGTTGACTTTATCCTTATAGAAACAATGAATACTTTACATGAAGCGCTTGCCGCTTCCAGAACATCTCTTGAAACCAAACTCCCGGTTATAACCAGTTTTATTTTAGACACAAACGGAAATATATTTGATGGCAGTGATCTTTTTATTGCGTATACAGAACTGAAGAATCTGGGAATCCAAGGATTCTCTATAAACTGCACGCATCACTCTATTATTTCTCAAGTAATTTATAATTACTTGACAAAGATTACCCTACCAGTAGCAGCCTATGCCAATGCTGGTATTTATGATAAAGAATTTGGTTGGAAAGATGATTCTGATTTTACTCCAGATAGTTATGCAAATATCGCTCATGCATGGATCTCAAAAGGAGTGAAAATAGTAGGGGGGTGTTGTGGAACAACTCCCGAGCACATAAAAAAAATATCTGCCAAAATAAAAAGTCCAGAGTGATGGGGAATCACACTGGACTGGAGGGTAGTGAGGATTTGGGGGAATACTATCAAAAAATCTGACTAAAATTACCAGTATTAATTGTAAAATAAATTGAGCTAAATCACAAATAGAAAAAATTAATATAAAAAGACAAAGCATTATATCAGCTAAGAAATCATACTGAAATGGTATTTTTTGAGAATTTTGCATGAATCTCAATATTCATTATTGTTTATATGGGAGTAGACTCGAGCCTTGAGATTTCCTGCTATTACAAAGAACAAACTAATAGTTTGTCTCACATAAATCGCTTCATTTAGTCACTATCTATTTTACACTTTGCATTATCTGTATTTTCACAGTGAAAAATTCATGCACCCTAAAATTTCTCATCATATTTCGTCCAGAGTTCATCCCCAAGTTCCCATGCATGTTTATATACTTTATCACCACATTGTATACTATATTTCGTTAAATAATTTATAGCCTTTTTGGGATTCTTCTTTAATAACTTCAATGCTTCCTTTTCAACACTTTGCTGGTTTCTAATCAGCTCAATCTGAAGCGGTTTCCAAACCATATCAACATCTTTTCTCATATCTCCCCAGCGCTGAGCGGCTAAAGTACTCAGACGATTAAATCCCCACCAGGCTGACTCACGAGTAAAGCCATTTACCCGTCCGGGTGTTTTATATGACTTTGCAACATCCGTAATGCTGCAATAAAGCGGAATATAAAT
>DAOUYY010000066.1 GCA_030665885.1 Fidelibacterota bacterium | reverse complement strand
TCTTTGCAGGGTATGCACCAGTCGGCAGAGAAATCGAGGATAATTGGCTTTTCTGTTTCTAATGCGGTTATGTATGCCTTTTTGTTGTATGGTTTCCAATTCATACTTGACAATGCTTTTTCTTCCGGTTTAAGGAACCATGTCCCTATTATAATAGCCACTATTGCAATGATTTGTTTGATAAATATAAATGCAGGCGCGTTTCTACCGGATTTGTTGAAAAGAAGTAAATAAATACCTGAACCTATAATGTATAACGGAAATATTATATTATAGATTCTTTTGGGAATTAAGGGATTTATAAAATATAATGCCATTCCGACCAGAATAAGACCAAAAATAATTCTAACGCCTACCATCCACTCACCGGAACGGGGTAAACTATTAATTTTGCTTGAGAAAAATGCCAGGAAAATGAATGGTAAACCCAGACCAAGCGAAAGTGTGAAAAACATTGCAAAACCCAGGAATGGGTTTCCTATGCTTGCAACGTAAGTTAGAAGTCCAATTACGAAAGGACCAATACATGGTGCCGCCACAATTCCCATAGTTAGACCCATGACCATAGCGCCAAAGTAACCCGTACGGCTCCCGCCGCCAAGGTTCATCACGAATGAAGGAAGCCTGAACTCATATAAACCAAACATACTCAGAGAAAGTGCAGTCAGGATTGCAGAAATAATCAGAAGTACAATTGGATTTGTCATTAATGTACCAAGTAGCTCACCGGACAGTGCGGCGAGTGTACCTATCGTAGAGTTTATGATAGCAATGCCGAGCACATAAAGAATTGCCATAATAATTTTTTTACCCTGTTTCCCGGTTACCTGTCCCCCAAAGTAACTCACAGTGATAGGAATAAGTGGATACACACACGGCGTAAGATTTAAACCAAGCCCACCTAAGAAAATAAGGATAAATGTAAGGAATATCCCTTTTCTGGCAAAAGATGCTTTAACATCAAAAGTTGAGGATTGTGAACCATCATCTATTGATTCTTCGTTTATGAAATATTCTGAATTTTGAAATATAATTGGATCTGTCGGGTCTAAAATAGGGATTGAAAGGGAAAACAGCGTTTCCCGAGGTGCAATACATACTTGGTCGTTGCAACCTTGATAGAGCAGGTGCCCTTTTAGGATTACTTTTTCCTGAGTACCTTCAAGGATTTTTCCGGAAACCCTAATTATAATGTTGCCTTCATATACTGCAAGCGGTTCATCGGAAAAAGATAGGTTTTTAATTTCATGTGGTGGGAAATGGATATTAGTAATGGCTATATATTCCGATTCTTCAAAACGAAGTTCAGTAGGAATAACAAATTCATCCAGTGGCTTTGCAGAATTGATATGCCAGGGTTCCTTTAATTTTACAATGATAGCAGCATGTAAGTCTTCGCCTTTATGCACTCCATTTGTGGATAAGTAGGTTTCTATTTTCAGAATGGAATTGACGCTTTTACCGAAAGACGGAAAAGCAAATAAAATAAAAAAAATTAAAATAGCAGGTAATTTTACTTTAACTCTGGTTTTTATCATTTATTTATTTAAAAGTGAAATATCTTCCTTATAAGATTCTTTTTCTTTCTGATCGCATTATGTATTTCAGGCAATTTTTTTTGAGTCTCTACAATTCCTGCATTTACAAATTCTTTGTATCTAAGAAACTCGCTCCAGTGCGCATCTTTAACATCTGGATGCAAAGAAACATCTGCATTTGCGAGCTGGAGTTTGGAAAGGTAAATTCCTTTTATGGCATCCGTTCGAGAAATGATATCTATGATATTTGGATTCTCCAGCGCTTTAATTTGATTAACGCCAACGCAAATCCCAATGACAAGGTCGGCTCCCATTTCTCTTGCTTCGTACACTGGCACAGGTGCGCTCACACCTCCATCGGTAAATAAATTTCCGTTTACCGGTTCCGGAGAAATAAAACCCGGGATAGATGAACTAAGTGTTACTGCCTTTTTTATATTTCCTTCTCTAAACAGTACCGTTTCACCTGAATTGAGATCTGTTGTTACTGCCCCAAAGGGGATTTTTGTGTCATGAAAATCTCCATCGTCAATAAGAAAAGATATTGCATCAGATAGTCTTTCGGTTTTTACAATTCCTGTTCTAGTCGGTGCAAAGTTTACAACAATTCTTTTTGCGACAACCCGAACTAAGTGGCTCAAAAAAGAAGGATTCTGCTCATCTTGTGGAATGACATATTTTAGTCCTAGTAAGTCGTAATCCTGACTGGTTAAGAAATTTTCAAATCGTTTAATGATGGATTCTGAATCTGGATTCTGGGCATACATAGCACCCACTATCGCCCCCATTGATGTTCCAGTTATGGAATCAATAGGAATGCCATCTTCCTCAAGTACTTTCAGAACGCCTAAATGCGCTAATCCTCTTGCGCCGCCGCCACCTAATGCTAACCCTATCTTCGTCTTCATTTTCTTCCATTTAGATTTAGCTTTTTCCGATCCGTTACATATACCCTTTTCATGATAACATCTTTATATGGACGGTCTTTTTTATTGCAGCGAACTTTTGCGATTTTATCAACAGTTTTCATTCCCTGAATAATCTTACCAAATACTGTATATCCAGCCTTATCTAAAAACGGTAAATCTATCAAGCAGATATAAAATTGGCTGCCATTGGATCTCTTTTGCGGGTTGACATTATCGGGCATTCTTGCTGATGCCACTGCTCCTCTTAGGTGTTTTTTACCGAGTTCTGCGGGAATTGTATAGCCAGGTCCACCAGTGCCATCATTATACTGGTTGCCATCTCTACTTAAAATATCTCCACCTTGAATAACAAAATTGGGAATTATGCGGTGAAAAGTTGTCCCATTAAAGTAGCCCGCATTTGCCAGTTTCTTAAAATTCATTGCATGAAGTGGCGCAGCATAGGAGAAAAATTCTATAATTATATTACCGTATTCTGTTTCAATAACAGCAACTTCATCTGGAGAAACCATCTCATCTGGTAATGACTGAACGTAAGATTGCAATTTTTTAATGTCAGTCCCGGATAAAGATTGAGACAGTGCTGTAGCACAGAATAAAAAGAGAGTAATGAGAGAAATGTAAAATTTCATTTTAACCCCTATATGCTATATGTTAATTACTGTTCCGGGAAAATTTTGTGAAGCTATTTCTATTTTATATGAGATTGAATTTTCAGCCTTTGTTTTTTCGAAAAGTTCCCTGACAATTTGAGCATCATTGTTAGTTTCGCTTAAATGTCCAAGAATAAGATATTTTAACCTTCCATTATGCGAAATACGATTGAATAAATTTAAAGACTGCTTATTAGATAAATGTCCAACCCGGCTCTTAATTCTCTGTATTACCTGAAGAGGGTAGGGACCATTTAATAACATAAACTTATCGTGATTTGATTCAAGAAAAAGAAGATCGAGCTCCGAGATGTAGTGTAATACCGATTGTGTTACAGTACCTAAATCCGTAATAATGCCCAATTTCTTATCTCCTGACGAAGCAACAATGCCGATTGGATCTGCGGCATCGTGCGGCAAATGAAAAGTTTTTATTTTGATGTATTCTAAAGAAAGAGTATCTCCTGATGTGAAAAATTCAACTTTTACTTTTGTTAATTTTTTTGGATCAATTGCATGAAAAGTCTTTTTAGTCATGAAAATAGGAGTTTTATGACGCCTTGCGAAAATTCCTGCACCTTTTATGTGATCTGAGTGTTCGTGTGTTAGTATTATTGCGGAAACCTCCGTAGGAGAGAGATTAACCTTCTCCATTCGCAAGATGAGGTTTTTTAAACTAAAGCCCTGATCAATAAGGAGTGCTTTGCCGCTATTCTGAATATAAGTGCAATTTCCTTTGCTTCCGCTGCCAAGATTACAAAATATCATTTCTTTCCGGTTCTACCTCTGGTAGTCAAAGGAATATTGGAAGCGCAGAGTGGGCATTCTTCGGGTTTGTATGTCGGAATGTCCATCGTAATTAGCGGGAAATATGAATCTCCGAAATCAACTTTCTCTCCACTGCGATCGATAAAAACGCCAATGCCCATTAGGATACCACCTTTCTTTGTCACAAGATCCATTAATTCATAAATAGAACCGCCGGTGGTGACAACATCATCAACAATCAGTATCCGTTCGCCGGGCTTAATATCAAATCCTCTTCGTAAGACTAGATTCTTGTTTTCACGCTCAGCAAAAATACTCCGTGTACTTAAGAATCTACCGATACTGTGGCTTATTATAATACCACCAGTGGCAGCACCGACAATGACATGAGGTTTTGTTTTTCTAAAATGTTCTGCAATATCTTTACACAACTTGTCAGTAAGTAAGGGATATTGGAGTACTTTAAATTTTTCAACATAAGTGTCACTATGGAGACCGGAAGTGAGAAGAAAATGCCCTTTTAAAATGGCTCCACATTCTTTTAAAACATCTAAATAAGATTCTGTTTTCATTGCTATTCCTATATTTTGTAACTATTCAATATAAATGCCCTAATTTGCTAAGATATTTGTAATTAGTAAGAGAATAGATGTGATTTTGTTGTAAAGTAAGACTTTGGCTGTTGGATTTTGAGCGCTTGTAAGATTCTGATAGATTTGGAACTTTAGTAAGCACGATTTCCTGTGTTATAAACTCCTCGAACCAAAAGCAACTTATTATACGATGTTGGTTGATTCCTCTTTTACTCATTGTGTATAGGATTAATCTTACTAACGACAAATTCTCTTACTTTCCTTGCTATTTCAAAGGCTTCTTTAGCATCTTCTATTCCTGGTTCTATCAAAACATCCAGATAGCGAATCTCCACAGCGTAATCGGTAAGATTATCTGCATCTCCTAACTCGTCCTTAAAAGAAGAATCTATTGTAGCACATAATTCTAACAAATCCATTATACTGTGAGTCTTTGGGAAATAAATCTGATGGTATACTAAAAAGGCTTTTAGATACTTCTCTGTACCCTGCTGGCAGTGAAAACAAACGGTATCTGTAATTGGGTCTTCAAAGGATAATTCCCTTTCTGCAGTTAAAAGGTCCCTTTCTGCCTTATTTATCCATTTATTGACTAGATCCTTGATGATTTTATCTCGATTCATAAACGACTTTCCCAAATTTATTTGCAGGATACATAATAGTGCCAATAATATCTTTATATGTCTCAAATTCTTTAGATGGTTTTACAATAACATCAATCGGAACCTTAAAATCTGAGAGGATTTTTCTCACTTTTCGACTCTGTAAATGTAAGGGTAAATCACTATCATTAATAATCAATAAATCTAGATCGCTCTCCTTTGTAGGTATTCCACTGGCATATGAGCCAAAAATAATTACCTTTTTAGGCCTGAAGTTCTTTACAATTTCATTGATAATTTCGTTTATCTGCTCCTGGGTTAGCATTAGGGCACCTTTTTGTAATCTTATTTATGTTACCAATAGCACAGAAATAACAACTATTCTGGAAGTTATTATTGCTAATTTTGGATTCAATTTTGTATAGTTTAATTTCCATTTCCTTTTCTATTAATCGTTCTTTTCAGATATATCCATAAATTTTGACTTTCTTGAGATAATTCATAGTTGTGATAATTAATTTTTTAAATCTTTAATAATCTACTATAGTTTTTAGCTACATCTCTAACGTTATCCGGGAATTTACCCTCGCCCGGAAAGATCACACTTCTTGATACATTAATCAGACCAAGCCCGCAAGTTCGACAAACTTCCACTGCCGATTCTGTAGAACCCCCTTGTTTGCCAATACCTGGAATTAAAAATGGTAGGTCGGGATATTGTTTTCGAACATCAAGTAGTTGCTCCGGTTTTGTAGCGCCCAATACCAGACCAAGATTCTTCCGCTTATTCAAATTTTTTACAATATCCGCAGTTTTAATATAAAGTGGTTTACCACTGCCATATTCTTGCAATTCACGTCCGGATGGATTAGATGTCACACAGAGTACAAAGGCACCTTTGGATTCATTTTCTATGAATGGTTGAATGCTATCTGAACCAAGGTAAGGACTTAAGGTAACTGCATCGAATTTGAGGGTTTCAAAGAGCGCTTTAGCGTAAAACTTTGAACTATTTCCAATGTCACCCCGTTTAGCGTCACCAATAAGGAGCACATTATCCGGCATCTCAGAGATGATCTTTTCGAGGATTTGCCAGCCTTTCCATCCCCATAGTTCAAAGAAAGCTAAATTGAATTTATAGGCTGGTGTAATATCTTTTGTAACATTGATAACTTCTTGTGCAAATTGATAAACCCCATCGGGATTTTTTCCAAATTTTATTGGAAGTTTATCCGGATCAGGATCAATTCCTATGCAGAGAAATGTACTCTTTTCATTTATACAGTTTTTAAAGTGTTCGTAGTACTTCATTCCAGCGGGAAAATACGTTTTTTTAGGATATTAAGCAACTGAGTTGGAGCTGATATTTTAAAATTGTGTATGAGTTTAATAGTTCTGCTATGAGCTCACTTATGCCTGGCAGTAGGCAGGCATAGCAGAGTTGAGACACCGTTACAAGTGAGCTCGTAACGGAATTCAAATTCTATACGGGCTTATTTTTTATTGAACCTTTCGGCTCAACTACGAACTCGATAGTTCGTAGCCACAGTTCGTAGCCACGTAAAATCTTTTGCCAGGTCCTTTGTTTTACAATTTTAATTTAGTATTATTTATTATGGAATTAGCATAAGATTTGAGGGAAGATGAAGTTTATTGCTGATAATATGCTTGGTAAACTAGCAAAATATCTCAGGATGTTAGGGTACGATACGGTTTTTCCACCACCTGGAAATGTAAGAGATTTAATTCATTTATCTAAAGATGAAAACAGAGTAATCCTTACCCGAAATTCGATATTTATCCGAGACTTTAAGCCTGAAAATTACCTGTTCATCAAATCACAACATTTTCCTGACCAGTTGATTCAGGTGATTAAAAAATATGGTCTTGAAATCAATATTGATAAATTTTTCACACTCTGTATGATTTGTAGCAAGCCTTTATTGCAGGTATCTAAAGAAGAGGTTAAAGAAAAAGTACCTGAAAGTATTTATATGAACTTTGAAGAGTTTAGACAGTGTCCGTTATGCTCAAGAATATATTGGCGTGGAGGACATACTCAAAGGATGGAAAAGAAGTTGATGGTAATAGTATCGAGTTTGTAGTTGAAATTTTTAGTTCTGCTATGTACTTGCTCGCGGTGGAGTTTAGAATAATGTAGTATCGGACAGTTGTGTCCGATGGCGAACCGGGAGGTTCGCTCTACATCAATCCACTATAATTAGTTGTGACAGTAGTTTTAAAAGTTAAAGTTCTGATTTATTAGCGTTCTTAGTCTCTTTGTGGTAAGTTTTTCATTAGTTATATTTACCATGTTTAATTTGGATCATTAGAAGTATGGAAAAAGATTTTGACCTTATAATATTTGACCTGGATGGTACTCTATACCAGAGAAGTCCGGAAATTGATATGGTATTCCCTAAGGTACCAATTAAACTTGCTGCCAAGAGCACAGGGAAAAGTGAAGAGGAAATGCAAGTTGAATTTATGCAAAAAAAAGATGAATTAACCCGTCTCATAAGCGGAAATCCGACAAGTACGCTAACATTGTTCCATTATTATGATGTGGAATTCAAGGAATTCGAAGATGAAGTAAATAAATTATTGAATATAGAATCCATTCTGAAACCGGATCCTAAAGCGATTAAAGCAATTGAAAAGGTAAATAAACTATATTCATTATTTCTTTTCACTACGAATAACGGGATATTGAGCAATAGGATTTTAAAAACGCTAAAACTTGACAAAATATTTCCAATTAGCAGGCGTTTTTCGCTATATTCTGTGGAAAATTTGGACATGCCCAAGAAAGAAAAATTGGAATATATCAAACCTGGACTAAGAGGTTTTGAGTTTATTTTAAATCGTTTCGGTGTTATGCCTGAAAAAACTCTGATGGTTGGTGATTCTGAGGTTTCGGATATAATTCCAGCAAAAAAATTAGGAATAAAAACGTATCATGTGATAGATCGAGAAAAACTTTACGCCCTTCCTGAATGGCTGGGGATGAAACTTACAGAGGTTTTTCCAATGGAACTCCTGCGGAGCAAACCTCAGAAAGGATAAGTAAAAAATCTTTTCTCGGTAATCAGAAAAATTTCATATATTATCAGGCGAAAATGGATAAAGGCACACGCGATTTATTCGAAGTAAGTTTATCAGAAACCCAGAGCAGAGTACTGGCTTCTACGCCCTCGGGAATTTCTATTGAACTTGTAGAGCGTTTGGGAGAATCTGAATACGGTAAAATTGTTAAAATTTCTGAGACTCTTTCCAATCACTTTGGAGAGAATGTAAAGTTTAACCGCAGCTCAATAAGAAAATATTTCAACTATCCCAAAACACAACCTTTTGTAATCAGGTTCAAGGATGATATTGAGGGTTTTATTATTGGAGTTCCTTTAGAGCATTTTGCGAAAGAGAGTTGGGTGCGTTGCGATGAAAATTTGGGGAAAGGCAATACGATGTACACATACGCCTATGTTGTTAAAAAAGATTTTCGTCATCTTAGTATCGCGAAAATGCTAAAGCGTGTTTATCAAAATACTTTGCGAAGAAAAGGGTATAAGTATATTACAGGGCATGTTATGGAGGGAGTTACACTACATTTTACAAAGAAAAGTCATGTTGTTCGTAAATTTAATGACTGGAATAGTACCGGGTATACATTTGAGTACTATCGCTGTCCCCTGAAGTAAATTTTGACTTACTTGCTACTAATATCTAACACAATAAATGGTTTTTTTAGTTACTATATTTTTAAGTCTAATTTGCCTAATTGCACTATTTAAGATAGACAGACTGGAGTTTGAGGTTGGCAAAAAAAATATATTCTCTTAAATTCAATTTCGTGGTTTGAATTTAAGAATTACAAATATGGAACTACCGGAAATATTAACTCCTGAGCTTATTATTTATCCTTTAGAAGCTAATTCTAAAGAGGAAGTGATTTCAGTCTTAGTGGATAGATTGTACAAAGCGGGAAAGATTTCAAATTCTAATGCTGCTAAAAAAGCGGTTATTGAGCGTGAGAAACTGATGAGTACGGGCGTGGGGAAAGGAGTAGCGCTTCCTCATGGAAAATATGTAGATATTGATGATGTTCTTATTTCAGTGGGTATATCAATCAATGGAATTGACTTCGATGCCGTAGATGGTCAGCTTGTCCACATCTTTGTATTACTGCTTACTCCCGAGCGGTTCCCCAGTAAGCACTTAAAATTGCTTAGTAAGTTTTCACGTATGTTGAATAAGGCAAATTGTCGTGAGGAGATTTTAAAAGCTGTTTCTGCTGAGGAAATTGCTGAAATAATTTACAAGTATGATACTCAAGTTTAGGAGGTGAAATGCCTTTTTGTCCCAAATGCAAGTACGAGTTTGTTGAAGGTTTAGATAGATGTCCTGATTGTGATGCAAAATTAGTTGATAAGCTTCCGGAAAAACATGAAGTAAGTATCAAATGGGTACTGCTTTCGATATTATCTTCACCTATAATGGCTGAGATGGTCAAGGAAACACTTAAAAACCGTGGCATTCAATCTTTCATTAAGACGGATGTTCTAAATGCTGCTTTTTTAGCGAAAGGGACCTCTACTGCAGGCTCGTTTGCAAAAATATTTGTTCCTGAAGAAGACAAAAAATCTGCTGAAGAAATTTTAAAGAGTATAAGCGACATCAAATAAGCGCTGTTAATTATGCCAATATTATTTTGAAAAAGAATTTAGAGGCTTAATGTGTATCAAAGAATAAAGGGAACTAAGGATATACTTCCAGCTGAATCATATCAATGGCAGTACCTTGAGAAGTTCATATCAGAATCGTTAGAAAGAAATAATTACCAGGAAATCCGCACCCCTGTTTTTGAAGTCACTGAATTATTTACCAGAAGTATAGGAACTGATACCGATGTTGTTTCAAAAGAGATGTACTCATTTCTTGATAAAGGTAAGACAAGTTTAACCTTAAAACCCGAACTCACAGCACCAGTCGTCAGAGCATATATTCAGAATAATTTGAATCAACTCTCACCGGTAACTAAATTGTATTATATTGATTCTTCATTTCGGCAGGAGCGTCCTCAGAAGGGAAGACTCCGCCAGTTTCACCAGTTTGGATTTGAAATTATTGGCACTGAGTATCCTGAGGCAGATGCTGAAGTTATCCAGACGGTCTATGAAATGTTTTCACAGCTGGGTATTGAAGAATTAAATGTGAGATTGAATAGTATTGGAGGTCGTGACAGCAGGGAAAATTATCTCAACGTTCTACGATTATCACTAAAACCGTATTACAAAGACTTTTGTCCAACCTGTCAGGTGCGTTTTCACAAAAATATTCTCCGGCTCTTTGATTGCAAAGCTGAATCATGTCAGAATATTTTAGACGAATTTGCGCCATCTATTTTGGAGTATCTTAATAAAGAGGATCGGGATCATTTTGAAGAAGTAAAGAACCTGCTTGATTCAACAGAGGTTCCATATAGTGTTGATAAAAAATTGGTTCGAGGTTTAGATTATTATACTAGAACAACTTTCGAGATTACTAACCCGCTTTTAGGGTCTCAGGATGCGATTTGCGGTGGTGGTCGCTATGATTATCTCATAGAGGACCTTGGAGGTAGGCACACGCCAGCAGTCGGGGTAGCA
>DAOUYY010000180.1 GCA_030665885.1 Fidelibacterota bacterium | reverse complement strand
AAAAATCAATGCGGTAAAACCCGAAATACAAGCGGAACCTGGTTTGGACTGGAAGAATGCTGTTCATCCGATTTTATACCTGGCTTATCTGAAAGAGAATAAAAAAGTTGTTCCTCTGGATATATACCTGAATGAAAAAGCCCGGATCCTGTTGATCTCAGGCCCGAATGCCGGTGGGAAATCGGTATGTCTTCAAACGGTTGGATTACTGCAATACATGTTACAGTGCGGAATGCTGGTACCTCTGCTGGAAAATTCCAGGATAGGTATTTTTAACAACATTTATATTGATATCGGAGATGAGCACTCTATTGAAAACGATCTTAGCACCTACAGTTCTCATCTACTCAATATGAAATTTTTCATCCGGAATGCCGATAAAAATACCCTCATTCTGATCGATGAATTTGGAACCGGAACCGAACCGATGCTGGGTGGCGCCATTGCAGAATCTATCCTGGGAGAGTTAAATGAAAAGGGAACCTTTGGTGTTCTTACAACTCATTATACGAACCTGAAACATTATGCTTCATCTATCGATGGTATTGAAAACGGTGCAATGCTATTTGACAGTCACAGGATGGAACCTTTGTTTAAACTGGAGATTGGCAAACCGGGAAGTTCCTTCGCGTTCGAAATCGCGAGGAAAATAGGATTACCTGAAGAAATCCTCAAAGAGGCAACCGGAAAAGTGGGAGAGGGGCCTGTTGATTTCGATAAGCATTTAAAAGACATTGCAAGGGATAAACGGTATTGGGAGAACAAAAGAAGCCATATTAAAAAATCGGAGAAAAAGCTGGAAGAACTAATTGAACGGTATATAAAAGAGCTGAATGACATCAAAAAGTTCCGGAATGAGATTATCGGAAAAGCAAACGAGGAAGCAAAGGAGCTTCTGGCAGAGGTAAATAAGAAAATTGAAAATACTATCCGGATCATTAAGGAAACAAATGCTGAAAAAGAACGAACGCGTGAAGCTCGCCGGCAGCTTGAGTCTTACAAAGAGAAAATTGATAAAAGTCAGTTATTAAGGAAGAATAAAACAAACGGGGAGATCAGCCGGCTTGAAAAAAAAGAACAACAACTAAGGAGAACAAAACCTCACCTGGCAGAAAAAGTAATGAAGGAATTGAGATCATCGAAGACTGAAACAGACATTCATGTCGGTGACAAAGTAAAAATGGTGGGTCAGGAAACCGTTGGTGAGGTGATGAATATTAACAATGATAGTTATCTTGTGTCGTTTGGCAACATAATAACAACCCTGCCGGAGAAAAAGCTCATCAGGATCAGTAATGAAGAATATTTTAAGGCGCTGAAAGCGACCGGTCAGAGCAGAACTGCTACATGGGATATTGACGAGCGTCAATTACATTTTGTTCCCGATATTGATGTCCGTGGTTTACGGGCTGAAGAAGCATTGAGAATGGTTATGGAATTTATTGATGAGGCAATAGTGGTTGCAGCAAGGGACTTACGGATACTGCATGGAAAAGGTGATGGAGTACTCCGGCAGATTATTCGTGATTACCTGAAAACCGTCGACCTGGTAAAAACTTTCCGGGACGAACATATCGAACGCGGAGGGGCGGGAATAACGTTAGTAGAGCTTGAATTTTAACAAAGTCAAGGTTTGACTCTAAGTCAAGCCTTGACTAATTATAAGAGATCAATGCCGGCAAGCGAATGTTAAATTCTTTTTTAGTAAATTTAAGAAAAAAATAACTTTTAAATTATGATACAGGTTCCGGTAAAAAATCTTAATGAATCCCAGCTACTATCTGAATATAACTCAGTAAGAGAAGAACTAATTGGCATTTCAAAATCAATAAGACAATTTAATCTTACAACAATAACGATAAGTGCTGCTGCCGTTTTATTTACCTTTCAGTTCACAAATCAATGGTTAAGTTTTTTTGGATTTTGGTACACGATTATCTCGTTTATTTATGTTAAAGCTCAAAAGTTTTATATTAGAAGCCTGGGTATTTATATTGAAGTGTTTATCGAATCAAGATTAAGAGAACTCAATTGGTATTCAGTAAGATCAGCGATTTCCGGTATAAGCCGGTGGGGTAAAATTGGTTTAGATAGTATAATGGTTTTGTATGGTTTTATTTCTTTTGTTTGTGCGGCAGCTTTTTATTGGATGTCTATTAAGAATTGTTTCTTGAGTACATTTTGGCTCATATTAATTCCTGTATTGTATTTGATGGTATTGTTAATAATGATTCGGGTTTATACCTGGGATAGAGACGAAAAGTATCGTTCCCGTTGGAAAGAAAAATATGCTGAGATATACTCATAGTTAATTGCTGGCGGTTCTATCTGTGTATTACCCAAAATTTTCAAAGGCCGGAATTAAATTCAATTCCAATTGATTTCTTGGGATTTATTTTTAAGATAAAATCCGGGGATTCAATCTTCACTAACTTATTCCCGCCTAAATTTTGTTTACATCTGGTCAGATCCCAATCAAATTTTCGATCCTTAATATCAAATCTTTTGCTGGTTCAATAACATCTAATACATCCTCTTTGCTAAACTCTATAAAATCATCATAATCTCCAGTATGTCGCATATCAAAGATATCAGAATAAAATTTTCCAAGGTTCTTTGGTACTATTCCTGTCTTAATAAAATGAAGTCCAAACATATGTCGTATCCCTGAATGTGATTTTGCTTTAATATTGCGATTAACTAAAAGTGCAGAAACAGCATAGTAGCAAGCATAGTATATTCGATTTATTGCAGTTGACCATAACTCATTATCTATATGTAATTGAACCTCACTTAAAGTCTCTCTTGCTCTTTTTAATCGGTAGGAAACCAAATCATGTTTTTTATCTCCATTCATAGAATCACTCCTTCGTTTGTAACATTTTCATAAAATGGAGAGATCTTATGACGAGATTCCCAATCATACTTTGACAATACTAAAGGACTAATAATCTGGCCTGTTTCGAATTCAATATCGTATAAAGGATATTTAATTCTCTTCTCATCATCACGAGTAAGTCTTTTTTTTTCAAGTAAAATCAGTAAATCTATATCAGAGTTTTGATCATTATCTCCGCGAGCAAAGGATCCATATAAAATAATGGTAGCAGTAGGATCAATTGATTTTACCGAATCCTTTATTGTTAATAATATGTCCTTCATATTATTCATAACTCAAAGATAGGATTTTTCTTTCAACGAACTGAAAGTTATTATTACAACTATACACAACGGTTTCGTGGTATTAATTGTTGATGCAAGACAATAGCAATATTCAACTGGATTTTTTAATTCTTGAACAAATTTGTCTTTCCATTTTGATATTTGTTTGTCCAAATGTTTCATCTGTATCATTTTAAAATGTCCTACAAAGTATAAACGCTTTACCCTCCCTTACTGCAAGTTAGCAAATTCGTTTGTGAATAGCAGTGAGGAGATTATTAAATTTCTGATAGTTAACCCGCATTATTCATGCAAAAACGTAGTGCATTGCATGAATGTGCAATGGAGAGAGGGAAGCAATGCGGGAAACCCCAACATAGCAATACCCAAATTTGAGGATTGTAATGAACTCAAATTTGTGGTATTTCTCCCATTGGGATTCCTTCGGAATTCGTCGACAGGATTATTTATGAATAATCCGGGTTAATTCAGAATGAAGGATAAAACAAAGTCGGACTATGCCGCCGGTCTGTGGGTATTTTATTGACGGGATTTCGTTCAACATGGCTTTATAGCCAGTCTACTTCAGTCGGACTGGACTGATGCCCCATGAAGCCTTATTTATCAAATGACGTTCCGATTTACGGTTTTACATATTTCTCTATTTGCCCTTCATAATATTCAAAAAAACTTTTGGCAATCCCATCTCTAAATATTACACCTCTATTTTTGCTTGGGTCTTTTGAGTGACGAAAGGCAATAAAAGATAAGTGTGTGTTATCGTTAAACCTGCAAAATATTCCATCTATTCTTGTAATAGCCTCTCCTTTTGGGATAATAACAAGGGTGGAACCTTTAAGTATTTTGGACAAAGATTCTCTGGCTTTTATTTCAGATTCTGTATCACATACTTCCTCACAGGTTATTCTAGTAAATAGAGAACCTCCATATTTGAAAGCTCTTGCTAAATCTCTTTCACCATAGGTTGAAGGATCTTCGTGAAATGCAGTAACAATTATTCCTCCATCTGCATGATTATAGATGTGATTGGCAACATGAAAATTGTCATCAGCTGAGCGTGTAAAATAGTATTCTCCTTCAGGTTCTTCTAAAATTTTTCCCAACCCTTTCAGAATTTCATAAGCTTTACCAGTAGGAGGCTTTTTGCTCTTCAAATAAATGTAGTATGCAACACCCGCAGTAATTATTGCGCCACCTATACCACTAAATAAAATATATAATATATTCATAATTTTACCTCCGTTCTTATGTTAGGAATGTTGCCTAACGATTAGCATTGGTATTGCCATTATTTTTCATAAATATGAAATAGTAACAACCAAGTATTTAGATTTTGTAAAATTAAGAAATTAATTGATTCTAAAAAAAGTGTTCTTCGTGTTAATTTACATATTAAATCTTTGTATGTAACTATATGACAAGAATTTGGATAGACTTTACGACCGGCTGCAGAAAAAGGATTACTATTTACCGAATTAATAATCTTATTTGCAACATGTAAACATCCTATTGCATCTCTTAAAACGATCTTCGATCATCGCATATCATTCCGGGCAATACCTTTTCATTGTTAGAAAAAAAATGTAGCCGGTCTATGGGTATTTTATTGACGGGATTTCGTTCAACACGGTTTCATGCTGGGTACCGATGACTATCGGCACCTCACGAAGCCTTATTTATTAGGCACAGGTTTTTACTTAAAGGCTTCGTCTAATTTCCAAAGAAGTTCAAGAGCTTCTGGCCACCCGGATTCAACATAAATATTAAGGATGGTAACCAACTGGTTCAAAGATTTATCATCTCGTAAAAGTTGCTTATGATCTGCAAAAAGAACTGCAGTAAGGCTAACGACTTCTTTAATAGCTGAAGAATCAAAAGTGTATCCAGTTTTAAATGAAAGTTCGGTTATTTGAGAAGTCATTTCCAAAATAGAGGCAGCCTCTTCGGGATAAAACCTGACAACTCCGTTTAAAGTTTCGATTAAATAATGGGCAGTATGCGCAAAGATTATCCCCCCGCCTATTTCTCTCGAACTATCAATTACATTTAATAGGAGTGGTTTAACTTTATCATAGAATGCCCTTTTGTTCTTTTCGCTGGGATGTAGTTCGTGTTTTTTTCTTATCCTTTCGTTGATATCAAGCGCAAAGTAGATGCGTTGTACTATAAAATCTATTAACTGCAGCCTTTTCTTGTCAGAACTTTCATCATTCAACTTAGAAAAATTTGCTTTCTTTAATAGTT
>DAOUYY010000176.1 GCA_030665885.1 Fidelibacterota bacterium | reverse complement strand
TCGCTATTGTACTCATCAGTATCTTGAACGTTATGATGATGTCGGTGTATGAGCGTGTTAGTGAGATTGGCACCATTTCAGCCATCGGCACATTACCGTCGAAAGTGTTGTGGCTATTCATGGCGGAAGGATTTTTGCTGGGAATTATCAGCACAATTGTTGGCAATATCATTGGTGTGCTGGCTTTATTTGTGATCAATATTGCCAGAATCCATTTTTCTTTTGGGAGAATAAATAATATTCTTTTGGAGACCTCAATCGCTCCGTCAGATTTGATTTCGGTTTCTTTGATCGTAATAATTATTGCTGTTATTTCCAGCCTGCAGCCAGCGCTGAAGGCATCGAAAATGCAGCCTGTTGATGCTTTAAGACATGTATAAGGAGAACAAATAATGAAAAAAAAATTAAGAATCTTTTACCTGGCATTATTTTTAAGTGCCTTCTTTTTGCAAGTCCAACAATGTCTGTCTATTACACGTAATTCAGATGTGGACAGCTCAAAAACCTCAAGTAGAATAGCAATAGCAGCAGTTGGTGATAGTGTAACTTCTGAAATAAGTAAGAGGGCAGGCAGGGCGCCGTATTATCTTGTATTTGATGGGAACGGTGTTTTCTTAAAATCCGTCAAAAATCCTTCCCAGGATCGAGGACGTGGAGCCAGCTCAGGGGTCGTGGATCTTCTTAAAAAAGAGTCCGTAATAACCGTAATTGCAGGCAAGTTTGGTGATAAAATGAAAAACCAATTAAAGGCGAATAAAATAGAATATCACGAACATGCTGGTGATGCAAAAAACATAGTGGAAACATTCATAAAAAACAAACGGAGTAAAAAATGAACAAAAATAAATTTTCCTATTTTCTGATATTCTTTTTCATTTCATCAATAATTTGGGCGCAGGAGAGCGCCACAAATAAAAATAAAGGCAATGAGATTCTCAAAAAAGTGGACGAAAATCTTATGCCTGTCTCTTATGAATCATACCGCAAGCTCATTAATGAAGAGCCTGACGGCAGTAAAAAGGAATTTATTTTTTACATGGTTAAAAAAGGCAAAGACAAAGTAGCCATGCTTTATGTCTCGCCAGCCAGTGAAAAAGGGCGGGCAACTTTGCGTTTAGGCGATAACATGTGGCTCTATATTCCCAATGTCGGAAGGCCAATTCGCATCACCAGCATGCAGTCGGTTGTTGGCGGTGTTTTCAATAATGCTGATATTATGCGGCTCGACTATTCCATTGAATATGACGCGACAATATTGGAGCAGAACAAATCTGAATATATTTTAAATCTAAAAGCAAAGACACAGACTGTTGCCTATGACAACTTAAAAATGTGGGTCGATAAAAAAAATACGATGGTAACAAAGGTCGAATGTTATGCTGCGTCCGGAACATTTATAAAAACATTGGAATTTAAAAACGTAAAAGATTTTGGTGACGGAATCAAACGACCAGCGGTCATTGAAACAAGCAGTCCGCTGTACAAAGGTTACCGCTCATTGATGATCTACTCCAAAATGAAACTCCGAAAGTTCCCTGATGAAGTGTTTACGCTTGAATATTTATCCAGGTTAGGTGAATTACGATGAGGCTTTTTAAAAAAAATCTTTTGGTAACACTTTTTATTTTTGCCTTTACCAGCGCATTTTCACAAGAGTATGATTTCGATATTCCTGAAGAAGATGAAGCTAAAATAGAATTTAACGGCAACCTTGATGCGAAATGGGGTTTGCTTGAAACTCGAAAATTTTCGCCATTCTATGGTTTACAATTTTATGATATTTCTGAAAAAGATGATTATCTTTCTCAGTACAGGCTCGATTTTTACCTGAACGGAGTCTACCGCCACAAGCAAGTCGGTTTTTTTATGAAGACTTTTTGCCAGTATGCCAAAGAGGAGCCTCTTTCGCCATCCTTTTTTGAATTGTATGGGAGCCTAAACTTTTCGCCACGTTTAAGTATGAGTATCGGGAAGCGCCGCTTTAACTGGGGCAAAGGATATGCCTTTAATCCAGTGGGATATGTTAATGCTGAAAAAGACCCTGAAAATCCCGACCTGGCTTTGGCGGGTAAGACGTCAGTTTATATCAGTTATAACAGGAGTTTTACATCTAATTTTTTACAGAATTTTTCTGTGGAGGCTATCCTGTTACCTTCTGAAGCTGAAATTAATCAAAAGTTTGTATCCGCTGATAAAATCGGTGCCGCACTTAAGCTCTATTTCCTTGTAAAAAACATTGATATCGATTTTATGACAGCTTTCAAAAAAGATGAGCCTCAGCGGGTGGGTTTGGACTTTTCAACCAATTTGCGGGAAAACCTGGAAATTCATGCCGAGTTTAGCTATGCGCATGATGAAGCTAAATATTTTATAGTTGATGATTTAATTTCCCAACATAAAATGGACGGCGGTTCTTATTTATTGGGTCTGCGTTACCTTAATCGATTCAATACTACTCTCATTGCTGAATATTACCACCACAACAGCGGTTTGTCAAAAAATGAGTTCAGTTCTTATGTAAACTATTTGCATAACAGCATAGAGAGTAATTTTCCTGAGATGATTAATTCGGCAAAATTGAACATGTTTACTATCTTTCGCTCAAAAACGTTAATGCAGGATTATCTCTATGTGAAACTAAGTCAGCCCGAACCCTTTTCCTGGCTTTATACTTCAATTTCCATGTTCACTATTTTTAATCTAACTGATAATAGTTTTCTTGTTTCTCCTCAACTGAGTTATAAGCCATTCACAAATTTCGAGGTTCTATTGTGGCCGTTTTTATTCTTTGGTGGTAACGATACAGAATATGGCAGTAAGCAATTTGAAAAGAAAATAGAGATTTGGATGCGTTTTTACTTTTAATGCACAATTAATCCATAAAATGATCGGGCATATTATCAGTTATGCTTGTCGTTAGGCAATTAAAAAAATAGGAACAATCGAATTAAACTAAGATAAGATGTGGAAACAGATCCTAAAATAATTTCATCGTTGCCGAAAATTGAGCTTCATTTACATCTCGACTGTTCATTAAGTTTAGAGGTTGTGAAGCAATTACGACCACATATAACAGAAAAGGAATATAATCAGAGTTTTATAGCGCCTGATAAATGCACTGATCTTGCTACTTTTTTAAGATGTGCTTCTAGCGGAATTGAATTAATGCAGACTGAGGAGGAGCTTAGAGCAGTAGTAAAGGATTTGTTTGTTCAATTGAAAAGAGATAATGTTATTTATGCCGAAATACGTTTTGCACCACTTCAACATTTAGGAAAAGGATTATCATCGGAAGAAGCTGTGGAAATAGTAGCTGAAAGTGCAAATGACAGTATTAATTCAACGGGTATCAAAGCAGGAATTATATTATGTACACTTCGTCATTATAATGAGGGGCAAAGTTTTCAAACAATAAAGTTAGTGGAAAGATATATCAAAAATACAATTGTTGTTGGTTTTGATATTGCGGCAAATGAAGCTGGTTATCCAATCGAGGCTCATAAAAAAGCATTTGAATATGCAATAAAAAAGGATATACCTCGAACAGCACATGCAGGAGAAGCAAAAGGAGCAGAAAGCGTATGGGATACTTTAAGATATTTTAAGCCGCAAAGAATAGGTCACGGAGTTCGAAGTATTGAGGATGAAGAATTGATTGATTTTCTGGTAAATAATGAAATACATCTGGAGATTTGTCCTACATGTAATATACAAACAGATATATATAAAGAATATTCAGATCATCCGATTGATTTTCTCTATAACTCCGGAGTTTCTGTTGGTGTTAACACAGATGCAAGATCATTGGTGAATGTTACATTGACTGAAGAGTATATTAAACTCGCCAACGTGTTTGGTTGGGAAACAGAACATTTTTATAAATGCAGTATTAATTCATTGTCACATGCTTTTATTACAAATGATGCAAAGGAAGAATTGAAACAGGTTCTTTTATCAAGGTATAGTACATATTTTGTCAAAAAAATTGCCTAACAAAAGTATCCACCTGACCAGCCTCGCATCGGCGAATTTCGGAAGTTATGATAGGTTTTCACGTTTTGTGCTATTCATAAAGTATTGATTTTTAATGTCGACGTGCAGCTGAAACTAACCGTTAGGTTTACGAAAATAGGAGATTTTTGCATTGTACACGGGATTGATATTGAAAGAAAGTCTTAAAAGTACAGACGTCTTAATAGATGACAGGATAACAATCACAAAAGAGGAAATATGGAACGTTGGCAGAAGTGCAGAGTATTGGCAACCTAAAGTTTGGACTGCTATATATGTTGAGGGTGCCGATGAAGTCATCGAAGATATTGCAGTTATTGTTTCAAATTCAATTTTGGATAAATGGTATGCCAACCTGTCCGATTCAACAACCGAATACGTTATCTTTCATAAAAAAATATTTTCTTATACAAAGGAAGATGGTGATACAAAACAAGAAGCAAGGAATTACGGAAAATCAATCGGTGTTCCTGAACATCAATTGGACTGGTAAAGGTACACGGAAAAAACCTAACGGATCTTCTTCGCACCTGACGCCATATAAATAAAATAACGATATCCGAAAATCTTTAATTCGGCGTCAGAGTGTGCCAATCACGAAGGATTCCCACATAAAGGCATCTCTTCGAGGCAAGCAGGGGTTTAACTAAGCCGCGGGATTGCTTGACCAACGGGCAGGTGCTCTTGGCTACGGAGCGGTCCGAAGGACTTCCTATGGAACAACCCCGCAGCCGGAAAAAATGTAACCCCGAGACAAACCTAAGAGAATTCTTTGATTAAATGTAGAAATATGGAAAAGGAATACCGGGAGTTACCATCAAGAGAATTTATTTCTTTAGGTCTTGACAATAGAATCACTAACGGTTATACTATATTAGAATGATTAAAGGTACAAATTATAAGCCCGTAATTTTGTCTGTGGAGAAAATTATTTTGTCTATCCTGCCCGATCCCGATTTTACCTGTCTATCGTTTCACACGACAGATAGATAGGGACAGGCGTAAGGAGGGAGAGAAAACATAAGATGGGATGGTTGTATAGGTTAATAATATGTTATCCAGAAAAACTATATACTCACTTGTTAGCATGCTCCACTCTATATAAAAAGCATTGTTTGTTGAAGTATTAATTTGTATCTTCTATGTAGAAACAGAGGAGTAATGTAATGTTAACGAAAATTCAAAAATGGGGTAATAGCCTTGCAATAAGGATCCCCAAATCCTTTGCCAATCAAACTAATTTGTCGAATGGTTCTTCAGTGGATTTAAATATTAGAAAAGATAGTTTAATTATCACACCATTTAATAGTGACGAATATAATCTAGACGCGATGATTAAAAGAATAAATAATGAAAATCTTCATGAAGAAATTAGTTTTGGAGATGCGGTTGGGAAGGAACTGTTTTAATGAGAAGGGAATATATCCCGGATCGAGGCGATATTGTATGGTTGAATTTTACACCTCATT
>DAOUYY010000033.1 GCA_030665885.1 Fidelibacterota bacterium | reverse complement strand
CTAGTTAAGTTACAGATGTTAGCTAATGAGATTAAATCGAATACCGGTAGAGAAAAAGGCTACATCTGGCAAATATAAATCCAAAACAAACAGATTATATTGCTGAAAATGAAGAAGAGTTGATTAAGTATTTAACTGATTACAGGAAAACCAATACAAAATGAAATTAAATCTAGGTTTCTTCGCTTCACATGAAGGTACTAACATGCAAGCAATAATTGATGCTTGTAAAGATGGACGGCTCGATGCAAAACCATGTGTTATTATTAGCAATAATTCAAAATCAGGAGCAATACAGCGTGCAAAGAAAGAGGGTATCCCGTACTATCATCTCAGTGGTAAAACGTACCCTGAGTTTGAAGAACTCGATAAGGCAATCTTGGACGCATTGAAGACTAATAATGTCAATCTTGTTATTCTTGCTGGATATATGAAAAAAATTGGATCTAAAACCCTTGCGGAATATAAGGGGAAAATATTAAACATCCATCCCGCTCTATTGCCAAAATACGGCGGGAAAGGAATGTATGGTACGTATGTCCATGAAGCTGTTCTGGCATCAGGAGATAAGATAACAGGAGTGTCTGTCCATATTGTGGATGCTGAGTATGATCACGGTGCAATAATCGCTCAGTGTGAAATACCTATATTGGAAGGGGATACTGTTGAATCTCTCAGCAAACGAGTCTTAGAACGAGAGCACGAATTTTTTGTTGAAACTCTCCAAAAAATTGCTCAGGGAGAGATCGTTTTACGGTAGTTATATGGGCAAAGACGTGGTTGTAAAAAAATCCAAAATTAACGGCAAAGGTGTATTTGCTACAAAGGATTTCAAAAAGGATGAACCAATATTAGATGTCGATAATTCACATGTTGTGACTGATATTTCAAAACTCACCAAAGAGAATTATGACTTTGATCTTGATTTTTTGGCTAATGGTAAAATTATATGGATGCAACCTCCTGAGAAATATATTAACCATTCTTGTGATCCAAATTTATATTTTAAAACAATTGGTGGTATCAGAAAAGTCTATGCTTTGAGAGATATTTCAAAAGGTGAGGAACTTACTAGTGATTACTCAATGAACGGATGGGGTGATGCGACCTTTAGGTGCAATTGTGGGAGTGAAAATTGTAGAAAAATATGGTATGCGGATTTTTTTAAATTACCTGTGTTTCTTCAAAGAAAACACTTACCTTATCTTGAAGATTGGTTTAAGAAACAGGTCAAAGGGAAAATTGAGGAATTGAATGAAGTACGATAAGACTGATATACCTTCGCGTTATGAGCAAGCTCGAAAACTTCCTGAAGAGACAACGAAACTGTGGCTTGAAACTGTCTCGAGGTATATACCACAAGGTTCAATAGAAACTATTATCGATTTGGGTTGCGGTATTGGTAGATTTTCAAAGGCGTTAGCGGATCATTTCTCCGCACAAATCTATGGTATTGATCCATCCTGGAAGATGTTGAAAGAAGCCAGAGGCGCTACATTGTCAACAAAAGTAACATTTCTACGAGGATCAGCAGAATATATACCGTTGACCGATGGTTTAGCCGATCTAATTTTTCTCTCGCAAGTTTATCATCATATAGAGGATAAAAAAAGAGCTTTTTTAGAAATTAAAAGAGTATTAGAAGCAGATGGATTTCTCTGTATCCGTACATCAACCATAGAGAATCTCAACACAATTCTCTACCTTCGGTTTTTCCCACCAGCATTGAAGAAAGATATGGAATTCCTATCATCAAGAAATGATATAATAGATACTGTACATAGTAGCGGATTTAAGTTAAAGGGACACGAAATAGTACGGCAGAAGTTCGCTAATAATCTTGAGGAATATTGTGAAAAGATCAAATCAAGAGGATTATTAGATCTTGTTAGTATTACCGATGAAGAATTTCACGATGGGCTTGCTAAACTAGAGATTTACTGTAAAGAACAGGATACAGAAACAGATGTTCTTGAGGAACTCGATTTCTTTATCTATACAAAAGTATGATTGAAGTAACTATCAAAGGGAAGCGGCTCATGTTCCAGACAAGCGACACCATGTTTTCCCCCCGTTACATTGATCCTGGCACTCTAGCAATGCTGTCTCAGGTTGATTTCCATAACGAAGAACTAATACTTGATTTCGGATGTGGATATGGGGTCGTGGGCATTCTTGCTGCAAAATTTATTGATCCATCCAGAGTGTACATAATTGACATCGATGCAGAAGCAATTCGCCTTTCAAAGGAAAATGCAAGATTAAATAACGTTGAAGGTGTGCATATCATACAGAGTGATGGATTTAAGAACCTGGACGTCACAGGTTTCTCGCTCATTCTATGTAATCCTCCATATACAGTAGACTTTGCAGTTCCAAAACGCTTCATAAAAAAGGGATTCAATCGACTACGGATTGGTGGTCGCTTTTTCATGGTGACCAAGCGGCGCCTGTGGTATAAGAATAAGTTTATCTCCGTTTTCGGAGGAGTGCAGATCGAACAAGTAGACGACTACAATGTCTTCTGCGCTATTAAAAAAACTAAACATTATGTAGATGGATTAGAAAAGCCGATGCGTAAGAGAAGCATGAGCAAGAAACTCACACGTAGAGTCAAAGCATCCGGACGACACAGAAGGTGTAAAAACAAATATGAGAAATTAATATGAAAGAAATTGAGGATTTAAAAAGGTATTATTCAGATAGAGCAAAAGAGTATAACAAAACTGCTGGATATAAAGACCCGGCTGCTGAAAAAATAAGAAAAAGAATAAAACTCCGACATCAAAAATATTTCAAAGGACACGATGTTTTAGAAATTGCCTGCGGTACAGGCTATTGGACTGAAGTTATTGCAGAGACAGCAAACTCAGTTTTAGCAATAGACACAAGCGAAGAAATGATTTCAATTGCAAAAACAAGACTTTCTAAAAAACAAAATGTAAACTTCAAAATTACTGATGTCTATGTATTACATGACATACATGATTCTTTTACAGCTGCTTATGCGCACTGGTGGTGGTCACATATTCCAAAATCAAAAATAAGAAATTTTCTACTGAATTTGCATAAGAAGCTAATATCTGGAGCATTCGTATTGTTCGCTGATCATTTACCTGATTATTTGGAAAAAGAGATTAAAGTGAATTACAATGAAGATGGAGATAGACTAGAAGAAAGAATACTTAAAAATAGAAAAAATATCTTGTTATAAAAAATTTTCCATCCAAGAAAGAAATCTATTCTTCTTTATCCGGTTTAGCAAAAAATATAAATTTGCAAGAATATGGAGGTTACTGGGAATTGTATTATAACGTAATGAAATGATAATGGTAACTATAGAGTCGGTGTTTGACCCCGGTGAAATAAACAAAAATTGCACGGGGCAGGCATTTTGACATTTCATGGACTAAGTATAGCATCAAGGATTGTTTCTTTCCTTTTTTTTCCAGGTACTTAACTAAATCCCTGCGTTTTACTGACATCTATACTTCGACAGGAATTTGTTCTATAAGGGCTCTGCCAATCGGGAATTCTCTTTTCTGCTCCTTATAAGCCCTTATCATTTCTTGTAAAGCATCCTTAAGCATATTTCTACATTCTTCTAAAGTTTTACCTTCAGTTATTACCTCTGGCCACTCCACCAGTTGCCCCATATAACCAGAACTTATTTTTGTGTATTTGGCTGTATAATTGCTTAACATATTATTGACTCCTTATATATTATTATATTGAAGCACCTGCCTATGTCAAGTATGCTAATCTACAATTTGCTAAACCCCAGCGGATTATTTCTCAATCTTTCTTCTCATTATATTCATCTCTTTATTCGATATCTTTTCGGTGGCTGAAGTTAACTCCTTTTTTACCCCTTGACATTTGTTTATTTTTTAGTATAATACATTAGAAAATATTCTAAATTAGAAAAATGACTAATATAAACATCAAACCCAGAAAGCTTTTAGTGCTCGCTAAAGGTAGCCAGATCAAGGCGTATGTGCACCCAACGCGGATAGCCATACTGAGAATGCTTGTCAATAAAAAGCGGACGGTATCGAACGTAGCTAAGGAACTTGGTGTGCATCCGGCGAATATAACCCATCATTTCAAATTACTCGAAAAAGTCGGTTTGATACGGCTGGTGGAAACACGTGATATCGGCAAGAATATCGAGAAGTATTACCGGTCACTTGCCCGTAATTTCGTGGTGAGCTTCGATAAATCGGGAAAAATCAGCAGGAAAGCCCTTGCACTTTCCATCCTGAGAAACGATCTTTCGACCGCGATCAACACGGTAAAAAGAGATGACAAGCACCAGGTCATCGCCGTGATAAAAATCGCCAGAATTTTGTCCCGTGACGTGAAACCTTTGCAGAGAAAGATCATGAAACTCATCAAGGAATTCGCTCAATACGATTCTGCAAAGGGCAAGGCATACACAATTAACATTAGCGTGTATCCAAATGAGACTAACTTTCCCAGCCGGGAAGAGATCATTATTGATAAGTAAGGAGGATATATATGGACAACAAAATGCTATTTAGAATAAGCAAGAGGGGAATGTTCCTACTGACCGCGTTTGTTATAATACAATTGTCCTTTGGGATTGCCTTTTCAGAAGAGAAATGGCAGCCCGTGATACAGAATGATGAATCCCTTGCAAATTTGTTGATGGAAATGA
This sequence comes from Fidelibacterota bacterium, assembly GCA_030665885.1. Taxonomy (GTDB): domain Bacteria; phylum Fidelibacterota; class UBA2242; order UBA2242; family UBA2242; genus BS750m-G69. Next base: position 10,379 of record DAOUYY010000033.1, on the reverse strand, counting down.
GCGAGCAGTATAATCAGCCAGCTATGGCAGCGGCGCTGGTGTACGGCGACAGCATAATCGCGCAAGTGACCATCGGAGACATAGTCTATGGTGAAGAACAAGCGGCAACTGAGAACAGCCGGTTTCATATTGGCTCGACGACAAAATCAATGACCGCTGTACTCGTCGCAATGCTCGTTAAACAGGGAAAATTGCAATATGACATGACACTGGAGCAAGCTCTTCCCAATATGCCGATGCGGGATGAGTACCGGGCGGTCACGATTGCTGATCTGCTTAACAATAAAGCCGGTATTATTGCTTATCAACTGATCGCCCATGAAGACCCCGTGATTGTCAGTAAATTCATGGAAGAAATACCCGCGGCATATCCTGATCCAACTGAACAGCGCCGTGAAGTAACAAAGGTGGCTTTAGCTCTCGAGCCCATTGCCGAACCCGGCACAAAGGTTATCTATTCAAATATCGGATGGCCAATTATCGGTTATATAGCTGAACTGGCGGCAGGACAGTCGTACGAGGACCTCTTGCAAAAATGGATATTCGAGCCGCTCGGTATGAAGACGGCAAGAATTGGTGGCTGGCCTGCGTCTGAGGCAGAACCAGACCAACCAAGGGGGCATTATTTCGGTCGGGATACTACGGACAGCCCCTTTCCACAGGATCTGGATGACCAGTACGTTCTCTCGGCATGGATGAATCCCAGCGGCGGTGTTCACTGTAATATACATGATTATGCACTATATGCCCGAGAACATTTGCTCGGACTGCAGGGAAAAGGAGAACTGCTTGGTCAAAAAGAATATGAGACGCTGCACAATATACACGTCACGGTAAATATCCGCGATATGTACCCTCATATGAAACTGGACCGCGAGGTAATGTTCGGGTATGGCTGGGCAATTGGCAAAAAAGAAAAGGGATACCTCAGTTCTGGAGCGGGCAGCGGGGGTACATTTTTTGCCCAGATATTCGTTTACCCTGCTTTAAATTTTGCCTTTGTCGGGTTTACTAACTGCGGAGATGGCGGAAAAGCCCTTAATGATCTTTATAAAAAAGTAACAGGACTGAACTGAAAAAAGATAAGGAACTAAAGACCGGTAGTAGATGACCCCATTTATGCCTAAAGAAAAAACCCCCGCATTTTCATGGTGCGGAGGTTCATTTTTAACTATATAATAAATTTAATTGTGATATGTAGTCGTTTGATAATCCATATTATCGATTGTTAACAGTTGGTAATTCCAACCGTTTTCATCTTTCTTTTCTCCAATTGTGGTATATTCGAATACTGTATTGCGTCTTGATGCAGTGATGACCACCTCAGGCATCATCCCGCTGTATGCTATATCCTCATTTTCATATCTTTGGGCAGTAACGACCACGTCTGGCATCATTCCCATCTCAGTTTCACTATAGTATCTCGGTGCAGTGACGACCACCTCAGGCATCATCCCGCTGTATGCTATATCCTCACTTTCATATCTTGGGGCAGTAACGATCACCTCATCCATCACCCCACTGTTATTGATGTTCAGAACTTGCGCACCAGACATCTGAGCTACCATTAAAATTACCCCTGTCAAACTTAGCATTTTTTCTCCTTTTTGATTTGTTGTTTGTCTCTTATTGTGCTTCATCACTAAGTAATACGCAAGGGATTGAGAAAAAGTTTCACCCTACTTCACCAGTAGGGAAGTAGGATCAGACCTGCAAATTTGAAAATATTTACCGGATACCAATTAATATATTACAAAACAGCATTTGAAAAGGTCAAAATAACAGAATTCTGTCCATCTCTGACTAAATTCTAATTTCGAGGGCGGACTCTCAATGTCTCCCGAGGGCTGACCCTCAATGTCTCTCGCAACAATCATTGTAGAATTGTATGTTCACACGAATAAATCGTAATTAAATATACTTTTCTGCATTATTTATCCAATACTCTATATTTCTTATAAAGATTTCGTAAGCCGATATGATGGTACCCCTTTTTACCATAGTAATTGCATATGGAATTAGCGTTTGTCGTTTCCTTTTTTTCGTAGAGTATCTTCACAATTTCCCTAATATCCTTTTCATTAAAATAGGGATATATACCATGGGATAATAATTGTATGAAGATTTCACCCACCATTTTAGGTTGCTTTCGTACAAAATTCCTAAGGTTTTTCACTAGTGTAGATTCATTCGGCTTAATCTTAAAGTATTGTATTGATGTATAAAGCCATCCAATTACCTCGCCATCTATTACTTTAATAATTGATAACCATTGGGTAAGATCAGACAGTAATTTTTGAAAATCCTCGTTGCTCCGTGCATCAATAGAAATTTCATATATTTTCCCCCATAAAAACCTTATTCTTTCCAGATCATCTAATTTTATCCTATCTTTAATATGAAGAATGAAATCAACAATATGATTTAGTTGAGAGATTTGTTTATTTTCTATAATATTTTTGATAATTGAATCCTCATCATCATATCCATCCCATTTTTCTAAGAACCCAAGGCAAGCATGGTTTACAACCTGATCATCCAACATCTTATCACCAAAGGATATGGTTATTGCTTTTTTATAATAATCATTATCCTTAAATATTTTGTAGATGCCTTTATATAAAGTGTTTGCACTATATAGATAGCCAGAAAATGTTGCTTTCCAATGAAAAGGATTATCATCAGGGAATATCTGTTTTAGATTACTGGAAAACCATTCTTTATCTATTCCATAAATGTAATTTAAGAAACTCCCTAAAGTGAAAGAGAATTCAAAGGATGGATCAATTCTTCTTTCTAAACGTTCAGAAAGAAAAAGTCTAATACTATCTGGTAACTGCTTATGCGTATCATCTTTCTTTTGTATTAATACATATGCATAATTTATGACGGCTTTATAAATAGCATATCGTGTTGAGTTTAAAACCACATAAATGGGTTTTTCTAAAACATCTTCTATTTCCGTACTTAAGCAATGAGTTAATTCGAAAATCAGGATTTCTATTTTTGATAACGTATCTGGTGTTATTTCACTCTTCTGTTTTTTCATGATTTCAAATACTGTATCAGCAATAAGTGTAGCAATCCAGTTATCATAGTTACTAATCCCATCGATAAAATGAGGTTTAGACTGTGCTAATTGTTTAATAAGTTGTACTTGGAAATCGAATACATGATTCCACCGGAAAGTCTTACCAGTACGCCAAGCCTCTAGCAGTCCCAATAATAATGAGTATATATAGATCTTTGGCACCCTTAGAAAACATTCGATATTATTGCTAAATTTTTCAGGATTATTAGCAACGCATCTCTGGAATATTTCAGATAAACCTTCTATGGATGGTTCATCCCATCCTTCCTTAGCCTTAAAGGCAGAAATATACTCTGCTATTTTGTCATTATTCATTTGAGATAGATCAGTATCCCTTATAGGGCTTTTATGACCGACTCTTGTCTCTGTCCATGTGTCAAATCCAGGATGGTCTTTTTTTAATGGATTAATCTTATCGTATTTATCGTATGCTTTTTTAACTCTTAGATCATTTGTATTTAATAACGCAACTAACCACTCTTTCTTGTAATATGCCATCGCTTTTTCAATTTCGGATTTATTATCTTTAATATCATCTGGTATATAATATTTCCTTGTTTCAATCCAATCTAATATAATATCAATCTTGTCCTTTAGAAGATCGTTGTGATTTTCCAACAAACTGAATAGTTCACGTTTAAGAAATCTCTCATTCAATGGGTTTTCTCGCCAGTTCCAGAAAAGGTCATTCAAATCATTATAGTGGAAGTCAATTGTGGCTATTGCTATTCGCTTGAAAATTTGATGATCTTTATTTAACAAGTCAACCACAGTTTGCTTTATTTCAGTTGATTTCAATAATCTCAACATATCTCGTACGAAATGCACTAATTGAATATCGTATCGTGGTGTTGACGAAGTTTGGAAATGATCTTCTATAGTGGGTATTAATATCATATTGAATTGCCGAGGATCCTCAGTGCAAACCGTACTCATCTTTTGTAGTACAATCTGCATAGCATCGTATCCACAGAACTGAGCAATTTGATTTTTGTTCTTTTGGAGTATTTCAAAAAGCATCCGTTCATTGATTATTGATTTATATTTATCGATCCAATCAGTTTTATGTACTCGATAATCAAAGATTATTTGTAAAAAATCAATTAAAAATTTCCGAGAATTATATTTGATTAACTTTGGAATAAAAATATGTCCAATACTGTGCGTTAAACCTATTTCTGCTCCTGTACTACATAGAACATCCCTGAGGAAACTAAGATGAAAATTGGTTAAATTCTTCGTCGGTAAAAGAAGAATAATCTCGGTTAAGTATCTTTCGAAGAATTGATTTTTCCATGTATCCTTAACTTTAATAAAAAATTCGATCAATAAATCAACTAATTCAGTTAGAGAAAGCGTAACTTCTGCATTGGGATGTTTATCATTTTTCTCCGCGGCAAATTTCAGGAAGGCAATAATTTCCCAGAAAACACTACTTACTATTACTTTGTCATCTATATTTACATAATTATTCGGGTTGAAAAAATCTTCATTCTTTAAGGCTAATAACCACTGAGAGAAATCATCGCTTTCTTTTAACTTGCTTACAAAGTATAGTTTTATACCTTCGTATTCAAAATATCTTTGTATGTCCTTAAAATTTTCACTTGAATACTTCACTAATTTCTCATCAATGATATCTGCAATATCATAGAAGAATAATGTATTATTCATCGATCACCTTTCCGGCCTTACGTAATTTTTGAACTTCTTGTAAGCAATGAATCCAATCAATATATTCATTGATCTCAACTATGTGGCAATTTAGATCAGTTAACTCTTGATACAAACGAGAGCGACGTTCTTTTTTCTTTGTCATTTCAGCAAATTCCCTATATTCGTTAGATTCGGGGTCTAGTTTGTTAAAATCTTCAATATTATGAGGAAAGTCGAGTTGCAGTTTTTTCATAAAAACATAATGTTTTATTTTCTGGGCTTTAGGTTCATAACCTAATTTTCGTGATGCATCTTCATCAGTTCTTTGTATATCAAGAAAGATATTTTGGAGAGCCTTTCTTACGTATTTATCATTAAAACTAAATCCAATAAAAACTAGTGTTTGATTTTTAAATATGTAAGCGAGATAATTTTCAAGAGAACGAACACCAACCTTTCCACTAACAGATGGATAGTACGTGTCATATTCTTCTTTCCTGAAAATTATGTAATTTTTATCAACGCTGCCATGGAGGTATATTACAGATTCCTTTTCTGATAGATCTTCTTCGATAAAACTAGGTAAAGATCGTATGTTTGGTTGTGCACATTGTGGTTTGTACGCAAATGCAGACTCAAATGTATTATCAAAATTGGTAGTAACCACCCAATTGGTGGTTTTCACTATTTCAACTTGTTTAATTGTACATGGCTCACTAGTGGGTGTAATTGCATCTTGAATTATATTGTCATATAGATATAATTTTCCTTCGGCTTTTAATTTATCATATATCTGCTGCGCCACTTCCGGGTAATCTTCTTCATCAATTTGATTAATTTTCCTTTCATCTTGACTTGATTCTAAAAGCCTCGCAAGTAATTTCCCCCAGTTTGGAATACCTGTACCGTCAATCACCCCAGCGCCCGTAAATATGATAAATCCCCGTTCTTTTTGTGTTAATTCTTTTGATATCTCTAGTAAATCATCAGTTATCATAACTCAACTTCATAATCTCTATCGTAGAATATTCTTATTTGATTGTCTGTCAAAATCTTAGCGACTTTTTCTACGAATTCACGATCTTCGCCGGCAAACGATAGAACAACATCGTAGTCATAGTGTTCGCTTTCCATTTTTCCTCCTTTGACAAAAGTGCGTATCTTGTCTAATCATTAGCCAAGAATATATCTAGCAGATGAATCCAGCAATCGAAAGTATAGCATCAATGTGGTGACTAAGTCTAATTATTAGTGATTTAAGCTGTAGTTTGGTAAGTGGAGGAATTGTTTCATGAGTGCATCTCTGCAACGCTTGCATGTATTCTAGGAAAACAGCTATATCGTTTTCTACAACATCTATGCAATCAGCAGAGCATCTGTCTCTATAGATGTAACGTAACCGACCCTTTCTTGTTGGACGTCCATTATCAATATTTGATGATTCTTGATTCCAGTTAAAGAATTCTTCATCGGGTGATAATTTACGTAGTAATTGTGTAATCAACTCACGTATCGAGACAGAGGATTGTCGTATGCTATCTCTGCTATTCGATCTAATAACATCCAATGCACCAAGATACATGTTTTCAAGATCAGGATCAATTAACCTTAATCCACGGCATAACCGATCTCTATCTGGGGATATTTCATCTAAAAAACTTATTTCCTCAGTTGAAATCTGCACCTGGGGACTTAGAATTTCTACTTGATGTACAGCTAAATACATCTCTTTACTTAACGTAGGAGCTGTAATATGCGGTAGTGAAAAATATGACTGTGGTACCATCTCAATGGATTGCCAAAAGTTACGATAGGATTGGGCTAATTGATCAAGTCCTTCCAGATATTTGTCGTACATATTCTCAGAAGACTTAACCAAATTCTGAGCCGTGGCCTGTGTGATTCGTAAAATCGACTCTTGGGCATAAAGCGATGATTTTGTTATATATGAATAATCCCTTCGTAGGGCTTCAGCTAAATCAGACATCATCGGTGTTCGTTGAACAGTTGCTTGAATTGACTTTTGCCACTCCGTTTGACTTTTTTGGATCTGCTTGATTGCTGAATCAAAGGGAATGTTGGAAGTTAGAGATTTACTCATTTCCGCGACAGCATCATACATTGATTTATTAAGAGATAGTATTCGAGGAGATTCTATTGTTAATGCTTTTTGAATTTGACCTTGAATGCTACTAAATACAAGCATATTCTTTTCTAACCCATTCAGCATTTGTTCACATTCATAAGGTGTTCTAATTGATGACAATAGTGTTTTCTGTAACTGATCACGCCAACTATTTGCACTTTCAACCAAGATTTGATATATTTTTTCTTGATTTGACATGTTAAGTCCTGAATCCATATATCATGAATTCTATTAACTATTACCCAATATGCGCATAAAATCAAACTCAAGATCCTGTCTTGTCAGATCTTGCCGATTTTTTATCTTTAGATTGAACAGAAAGAAATCTTGTAGGTCATCAACGCTAACTGATTCGCCTGAATCTTCCGATGTCATTATTTTAAACAAAAATGGTGTACCTTCAGTATATCTTCTTTGAAATATAGGAAAGTAAGAGTTGGCTGTAATAAGAAATTCTTTACCAAGAACCAGGAGTATATTTATCTTATGGTGTACTTGTTCTTTCTTTGATTTCTGTTGTTCCCTTTCCACTTCTTCGAAGAATTCAGTAGCACCTTTTCTTGAAAAATTAGGATAGCAGAAAAATACATATCTATTATTATTCAGTAAAATAACACTTGTACAGATATTCTGTTTCTCATCACTCAATTCTCCATATGACCAAGTTAGTAACAACGAGTGTATCTTCTTCGCATAATCGATATCAGACATTATCCAACTAACGACTGGAATCTGTCCACGTAGGCTTGGCGAAGATGCATAACCGAATCCGCAGCCAGTCCATTTTTGTAACTCAATAGTGAAATCTGGCATCGAGTGTACGAACATACTGGAATATGAAAATATAACTTTATCCACAATAAATAGAATTAGATATACTGCAAGACCAAAGATAAAAGCAATAAATGCTGATTGGAAAACAAAAAAGGCCGATATTAGACTGATTACAGTCAACGCAATTTTAATAACTCTAATATTATTTTTATACTTCTCATTTATAACAATCTCAAAAAAATGTCCTTTACGGTGTATTTGAAAATTAAACTGCAGTTTGTTTAAACGTAGTAATATTCCTTTTTTCATTTTACGGTTTTTGTCTAACATCTACTTTCGACTTCCAATAAAAATTATATATTTCACCGCTCTCCGAAATTTCTTCCCTAATCCTAGTACAATACAAAGAACATTCCTGCAAAGAATTTTCAGTTTTGACTCTTCATCCGCTGCAAAACAGTACATTGCAAGTATAATCAAAAAAGGATAAAAGTCAAGCATCACTTTCTTCCTTCATAGGAACATGGGAAGAATGGGGTCAGACCCCATCGACTCCGCTCAGGACAGGCTCGAAACTAGAAACTATTTTCTTGAGATTGCTTCGTCACTCCGTTCCTCGCCCCGTTAAATAAACTTAAGGAAAATATTTAGCCATTTCTGGAATCGCTATTTAATGGGGCGAGCAATGACAAGGGGTACGTTTTGATCGTTAATATCGTTTAGACCATTTAGTTCGTTGACATAGTTTCTTTATTGAATATAATAGTTTACTGTTCCCTGATCCCTGTATCCTGTGCCCTAAACTTGCCGAGATGGCGGAACTGGGAGACGCGGCGGACTCAAAATCCGCAGTTCTGAAAGGAGCGTGGGGGTTCAACTCCCCCTCTCGGCATATCGCAACACAAACGGCCAAGAATTATATCCAGCGTTTTGAGATGACCTTTTGGTACAATATTATTTGTCGGGGTCGTTGATCATGTTCCTTTTAAATTAAAAATTATTTATGGAAGGAACGTAGAAGCGAACTCCCCCTCTCGGCACTCTCCCCCTCGAAGGGGGGATACCCCCCTTCTCTCCACTCAGTTTTTGTAATCCGCCACACTTCATGGCGGACAAAAACATTCGTGGAGGCCACGTAACCCTCCAGGAGTGTCCTTCTACATACGAAAATTTTATCTACAGACGCACTAACCCCAAAATGTGTAAGGCGGTGTAGCGACTTCCCCTCGAGGTATCTTTGGATAAATTCGAAATCCTAATATCTAAATTCTAAACAAATACTAAATTCCAAATTCAAATGTTTTAAACAAAGAGAGTTTTGAATTTAAATATTTGTATTTTGATATTGTTTAGGATTTCGGATTTTGAGATTAGGATTTAACCCGTAGGGCATTTCCTCTGGCTTATGGCTGAGAGCTTATCGTGAATGGTGAAAATATATTTCTTTCAAAAAATAAGGGCGAATGAAATGATACTGCGAACTCCGACTTTAGTCGAGATGATACTGCGAGTTCCGATATAATCGGAACGATACTGCGAGCCGAAGGCGATACTGCGTTTCTACTATACTGTCCAATTATACAGTTTTACATCTCTCAATTTTACAGCGAATTTTAAAAGCGGTGTTCGGTCGATCTCAACCCCTTTTTGCTGTGCATTAATAACAAATTCGACTACTCCCTCATCTTTTACATCAACAAGAGAAATCGGAATGGCTATTTCAACGATGCTATCAATCTTATAGGTAATTTCAGGAGTTTTCTTGAGGAAGATTTCCAATTTTTTTGGTTTATAAAATTTGATTCGGTAATCATAAGCAGCAATGTCATGGTTTTCTACATCAAACCTTATATACAAATTTTTGTCATCAAAACCACAGTAGATAGTTGTAAATAATCCAGCAAAACGCTGCATTGTGCCGCCCATCCTCTTAACATCAGCATATCCAGCATGATGCCATTCATAGAAATGCGTGACCTTGCCATCTATTGCAGGTGTCATCTTATCATTTGGTTGAAAAGTGAGCACCTCGGCGAATTTTTTGATCGGCGAAAATAATTCTGGTGGCGGTTCTACATTAATCTTTTTGTAGATCCAAATTGCGTTAAGTCTGAATAATTCATCAAAGACCTCTGCGACAAGCGTAAAATGTTCAACGCCAAACCACCAATACCAGTCACTACCTTCGAGAATATAGAATCGGTCCCAGATTTCTTTATCCCGTACTTCTTTTTCCACTAATTTTTCTCTTAATTTTCTTACAATCTGCCATGCCCTATGGTCTTCTGGATGGCCAATCCAGATATTAAAGTTTGCCCCAATCCATGAACCTGGAAACAGCGAAGAAAGATTATTTTTTACTTCATTATTTTCCAAAAAATTTGATATTGTTGTTGTTGAAATATTTTCTTTTACAAAACCTTCATAGAGACTTTCTAAAAATTCTGTACCATCATTAACATAACTTTCCCAGGCATTCTCACCATCAAGGATTATTGGTATAATAAATTTATCAAAAGACGGCAGGGAGTTTGTGATATGTGATAATTTTGTTATTAAATCCTGTGCCGCTTCTTTCTGGTCCCATCTGTTATACACAAAGCCTATTAGATCAGAAAGTGCATGATCTCTGAATAATATTTTTACATCTTCACATTTCCATGGTTTATATAGTATTTCCGGACGATTAGGAACGCCATTTTCGTCCCGGCG
>DAOUYY010000175.1 GCA_030665885.1 Fidelibacterota bacterium | reverse complement strand
AGCATTGAAGCCAGTGAGCTAATTACTGCGCCACCAATTGCGGCAAAGATAAATCCTCTGAGCCCAGCCGGAATAATATTTCTTATAATAAGTGGAAAAGCTGCATCTGTACCTCCAGGACCAGTCATCTGTCCCTTAAATAACTGCCAAGCCATGATACCTGGGAAAACAATTATAAATGGAGTTATAAGTTTCAGGAAAGAGGCAAAAATGACTCCTAATTGACCTTCCCTAAGGCTTTTCGCTGCTAATGTCCTCTGGGTTATAAACTGGTTAACACTCCAATAATAAAAATTTGGCAACCAGAGTCCAAACACCAGTGCAGTCCATGGTAATACAGGGTGATCAGCCGGAAGAATCATATGGAGTTTATCCTGATTTACTTCAAAGAAATTCCCAACACCTCCAACCTTACCAAATCCAATTACTAAAGTAATTATTCCACCTAATATTAAACTAGATCCAAAGAAAAGATCTGCCCAGGCAATACCTTTGAGTCCACCCCAAATAGTATATATAGCAGCAATAATACCCACAAGCCAGACAGCTTTTGTTAAAGTTATTTCTATGCCGAAAGGTTTTGTGCCGCTAAAAAGAGTAGTAATTGTCAAACCACCTGTATATACAACAGATGCAATAAGTACAAAAACATAGATTAGGACAGTATAAAATGCCATTAAGTTTCTTGCTGTTGGCGAATATCGGTATTCAAGAAATTCAGGAAAAGTATATATTCCTGCCCTGAGAAAATGAGGTAAAAGAAAAATTGCTACAATAACCATCGTTATTGCTGCCATCCATTCGTAAGATGCAATTGCCAGCCCGGCGGAACCAGCACCCTGCCCTGACATTCCTACGAATTGTTCTGTAGAAATATTAGCAGCGATCATGGATAGACCAATCAATGGCCAGATTAATCCTCGACTGGCAAGGAAATAATCCTCTCCAGTTTTTTCTTTGCGACTTTTATACATGCTAAAAGCCACAACGATAAGAAAAAAGATCAGAAAAATTAAACCGTCATACCAATTAAATAGTATTTGTTCCATCTTTTTGCAACCTCTTTTTATTTTTTACCAATTATTGATTCCTGACTTTACATCATTATCAGGTAGAATCCCGGATAATCAATTCGGTCTTCAACACCTCTTTTCTCGGTATAAAATTTTCGCCGGATTTAATCTGCTCCATTAACAGTTTCGCGGCTCTTTTACCTACTTCGTAAGCCGGTTGACTAACTGTAGTTAGGGGAGGTTCTATTAAAGCAGTAATAGGGTTATTAGAGAATCCTACCAGTGCTATATCACCCGGGATTTTTAAGCCATGTTCTTTAATTTTTTCAAATGCGCCAATCGCAACGGGGTCATTTACCGCAAAAAGAGCATCCGGAAGCTTATCTAACTTTAATAACTTCTGGAAACCTTTAATTCCGTCTTCTTCATTTAGACCACCGTGGACAACATAGTTCTCATTGTATTGAATTTTATATTTATTAAGTGCCGATAAATAGCCGTTAAGGCGACATTGACTAATTGATAAATGTTTCGGACCTGCAATATGTGCTATCCTTTTGTAACCGGAGTTAATTAAGTGCTCAACTGCTTTGAACGCTCCATGGAAATCATCAACCACGACTTTACTTGCTTCGATGTCCTCGCATACTCGATCAAAAAAGACAAATGGAATTCCCTGGCGTTCCAGAAGTTTAAAGTGGTCACTTATTTCAGTAGTTTGAGAAATCGAGATGAGTAATCCGGCTACACGATTAGAGATCAAAGCGCGAACATTTACACACTCTCTGTCATAGCTTTCATTAGATTGAGATACTATAATGGCGTATCCGGCTCTATATGCTACTTCTTCAATTCCACTTATTGCAGCTGAGAAGAAATTGTGTTTGATTTCAGGAACAATAACACCAATAAGGTTTGTTCTTCTTTTCTTTAGGCTCTGGGCAATGGAATCGGGTTGATAGTCTAATTCTTCTGCTAAAGAGTTAACCCTTTTTTTTGTTTGTGTGCTGATATCGGGGTGGTCTCGTAATGCTCTGGAGACTGTAGAGGGCGAAATATTCAGTTTTTTAGCTATATCTTTTATAGTCACCTGACGTTTTTTCATTTCATATTCTCCACTATAATAAAACGAATAACAATTCAACCGCAAACGTTTGCAATTTTATGCATTATTTTTGTTGTTGTCAAGTAGAAATATCATTGAGAAAGTTTTCCAAACAACTGAGTAATTTTTTTCTCAATTTAAATGCTTCTTTCATAGAAATAAAGGATCATGTGTGCTTTTGAACTAAAGTAGCAGAATAAAAAAGTAGTAATAAAAGAAGGTTTAAAAGCTTTTATTAGATTAAAGTGAATTTCTATGTTATTATTTCAAAAGCAGGTTTCACCAAAGAGGTTACGCAATTTTCTAACCAACATAAAAACATGTACATTGTCAAAGGGTAAAAGTTTTTAATAAACAACTTTTAGCCTGATTTATTCATCAGCTTTTTATCAACATTGTCTAAGTAGATATAAATAATAGAATTATGCTACTCATTCTTAAATTTTTTTTTATCTGTAAGGATCTCTTTGAGACAGGAAATTTCATATTGCTAATAACCCATAAGTCTTAAATATTTTTATATCTATGCGTTCTTTGCGACCTCTGCGGTGAATAATCCAGGTTAGAAAAGATCAGTTTTTTTACCTACTTCAAATAAATCATTTTCTTCGTAACAACTTTATTTGATATCGCAAGTTGATAAAAGTATATACCTCCAGGAGCTGCATCTCCAAACTGATTTATTCCATTCCATGATATTGATTTGTTGCCATTATTCTGGTTTATGTTAACAAGATCGACGATGTGTTTTCCTAAAAGATCATAGATTGAAATCGTAACATGGCCTTTTTCCCCAATGTAATATGGAATTGTTGTAGAAGAATTAAATGGATTGGGGAAATTTTGATGAAGTGAATATCCTGTGGCAATTTGTAAATTTTCGTCTCCTTCCGTTAAATTAGTTTGAGAAACTTCGTAGAAAGCGAATGATCCGGGGATTGCACCAACTTGAAACTGACCTATTAAATTGCCTAAAGAATCCAGAATCACAATATCGTCGGGAGCCATATAATCGCTTAACCCGAAATAAATATAGTCTTTATACGTCGCCATTGAGTAAACATTTGACAAGTTGCCAATCTGACCAGTTGTATCTACTGTTAAAGAATCTGTCAAAGGAGCGATTCCGCCATTATATGTACGATAAACTAATCCACGATATAGAGTGATATCTATGCCAAAATTAAATGTAACACCGTAATCCTTTTTTGTGACACTGCCATCGGAAAGATCAATTCTTGATGTTCCGGAATAAATATTCCATAAAGTATCGTAATAAGTACTGACAACGAATAGATTGCCATTATGTGCTAGAATCTGACCTGGTCCGCTAATGACCTCAAAAGTATCGATTACTACAGCTTTATCTCCGGAAATATCAAAACTTAGAATTCTGTTACCGGAAGACCAATCGGAATTCATATTGATTGATGTATATAATCTATTATCATAGTAAACTAAATCTTCAGGTAAACCATTCACAGAAATAGTATCCAAAATGGTGTTTGTCGATAAATCTGTGACGAGAATTGCATTCAAATACCAGCAGCTTAAATATCCTTTGCCATCTACGACTTCCATTTCACGGGGACCTGCGTACGGTAGAGAGATTGTACTTTCATAAGACACCCCGTTTGATAGATCCATGATTTCCACGGTATTAGAGTTATTCATAATGATAAAAAGCTTATCGTTGTAAATAGTCATTGATTGACCAACATCTCCGAGAGGATTTGCATTGGGATCCCAATGGATAGGACCAGTAATTTGATTTAAATCTTCATTTAACATCCATAGCGAGGCATTTGATTGAGTCATGTTTCCCTCGCACAGAATAAATACATTACTTTGAGCAAAAACAATTACATGAATTAAAAAAACCATAAGCAATAATTTTTTCATTTTTCTCTCCTCTTTTTTTTAATGTTGATAGCTTATTGTCATTCTAAATGTTCTACCCGGTTCAGGATAACCCTTGATTGTTTCATATCTTTTATTGGTCAGGTTATCTATGGCAAAAACAATAATTATATCTCCGGAAGGTCTTTTCCATGTATATGCACAGCTGGTAAATATGAGTGTTACTTCTGGCAGTATAATATCCTCCGGCCAACAATACATAGATACTCTTTCGCTTGTATAGTGTATTTGAAGATGAAAGGATAGCGGTTCCGGCTGCCAGTTTATACCTACTGCAACGGTTTGTTCCGGTGCATATCGAAGTGGTTTTCCATAGCAATCACCTGGAGATAAGTCTTTGGTTCTATTGCTGCTATAATGAGCAAAGGCATTAAGTCGTAAATTTGGACTAATCCAGCGATATATTATTTTGTATCCTTTTCTGACTGCATGCTGAATATTTTTAGGCTGCCAATAAGAGCTAATTGGTGTCCATTGAATTAAATTATCACTGGATTTATGGAAGAATAAAATTTCAAGATCGGAATCCTGGATTAAATGACAGTTGATATCAAAACTTATATTATCGGTATGTTCCGGTTTTAAATTTGGGTTCCCCCCGGGAATCCAATATAGATCATTAAAGGTAGGATAGCGAAAATATCTGCCTTGATGAAGAGTTAACGATTTGATAAAAAGAAAATTGAGTGATATCAGCAATTTCAGTTCGTAAGTGTTTTCATAATATAGATTCGGCGAAATGTCGTAACAATAAGCCGGTTGAAATTTTAACATTTCTGAAAAGTAATAAGGAACTGTGATTACAGTGCTATAACTAATTCTAGAATGATTATTTGTATCTTTGCTTTTAAGCCCATCTTTTTTAGTTTCAAAAAGCAAATTCACCCCAATTTTTTCGTTAATTTTTTTTTCTTGATTCAGTATTATCTGCCATGTGCTTAGCCTATGAGAACTATTTACTGCAATCATTGGATTTTTATAGTGTTCCCATGAATATCTGTACATAGTTTGGATATAACCATGTCCCTTTTTGTTAGTCCATCCGAATTTGATACCGACTATTTGTAGTTTATCATCCCTACTAGCGTTTTTACTCGGATTCCAGGACTGTCCGGCAATACCTCTATTTTGATTAGACAATAAGTAAAGAAAACGAAGAAACGCACGTTTATGAAGTACCGAATTAAACTGGGCTGATATGAATTTTTGGTTAAAGTAGTTGTTCTCACGCTTAAAACTTTCATTTCTCCATTTGAAAGGATAGTTACCATCATCATGCCGTTTCCCTATTAAAAAGTTTCCAATCCATTGATTTTTATGGAGGTTCAAATTTCCGTGGATAGAACGATGTCCATAACTTCCGGTACATATAGATAGTTTGGTCCTTCCTGATCCCGGATTTAAATGTATTGTACCTTCAGATTTACCTGAACCGTAAGAATTTTCATCCTGGGGTATATAACTTACGTTTTCCACAAAAGGACCGGGAAGTTGGGATAGGTCCATTTCACCATT
>DAOUYY010000240.1 GCA_030665885.1 Fidelibacterota bacterium | reverse complement strand
TCTTATCATTATGCCTCTCTTTTGGAGTATTGAATTTTATTGATTTTATAAGTGTTATCATTACTGAGTGATAGTAATTAATCGAAAGATATTTTTCAAGAAGAAATTAAACTATTCGTTTTTCTCAAAATATTTTTTAACCTTTCGAAGGATTAATATGTCAAAGGTATGTGAAAAGGATTTGCTCAGATTGGAAAAGTTGAAAGAGGAAAACAGAAATGGAACCACATTTAACGAGTTGGTTCTTGAAAATCACCAGAAGATATATAGTCTTTTCCGAAGGATGGTGCAAACACACGATGAGGCAGACGATTTGACACAGGAGACATTTATAAAGGTGTATAAAAATTTTTCGAAATTTAAATTTCAATCTTCACCATATACATGGATTTACAGAATTGCTGTTAATACAGGTATCAATTATTTGCGAGGGAAAAAGGTAAAACAATTTTTTGGTTTGGAGAAAGTTAAAAATCTACCGTCATCTGATAATCCTGCAGTTTCGGATGAGCGTAAGACTGTTTTGCGTCAGGCTGTTGCTAAACTTTCGCCGAAGCAGCAGATGGTTGTACTTTTACGCTCATTCCAGGAATTGCCATTTAAACAAATCGCAATTATTACGGGTTCAACGGAAAATACTGTCAAGGTGAATTTTTCTCATGCTTTAAAAAGTTTAAAAAGGATTATAAGAAATATGGGAGTTAATTATGAAACTCTGTGAAGATATCCAAAATCTCATTCCATTATATATTATGGGAGATTTATCAAAGGAAGAAAAATCCCGTGTTGAAAGTCACCTGGAAAGTTGTGATAATTGCAAGGAATTTTCTCACGATCTCGGATTGATTAGTTCGGCGATATCTGCAGATAAGGTTAAAGTTTCTCCATATTACGGTAGTGAACTGGTCGTGAAGATTAACGCTCGATTCGCAAAAAGAAAAAGAACTCAAAAACGTCTTATGTGGGCTGTTCCGGCTTTTAGTACGATTGTTTTAATATTTATTGCCACTTTTTTTTCAATATCGAATAGAAATTCGTTAGGCAATAAATTCTATGGCGATTTAGAGGATACAGATATCTACTTTGATTTAACAAATTCGGGTTATTTTTGTGAATTAACATTAGTAGATGATTTTACGGAAATCCCTGATCTCGATGAATCTACCAAAGATTTGCGTTGGGATGTTGCTAAGTTAGTATTGGAAGATGAACATGCTCTTCCTGTTGATAAATATTTACTGGCAACAGTTAATTTAGATGACGATGAGTTTGAGAACTTAATTCAAGAAATAAAAAATGAAGTTTTATAAAGAGTTTGAAGGAGGAATTATGAAGCGAATATTTCAATATGTTTTGTTAATAGTTTTTGTGAATTCAATGACAGGGCTTTTAGCGCAGGAGGATTTATGGATGGATGCAAATCCTGAGCGTAGAGAACGATTAAAAACTCTAAGAATATGGAAGATGACAGAATTTCTGGATTTGAGTTCTGAACAGTCTACTGCGTTTTTCCCTAAATTGAAGGATTTTGAAAAATATACCCGGTCGAAACAGAAAAAGCAAAGGGAATTAATACAAGAGATTACTGAAAAGATTAATGAATCTGATTATAGTCCTAAAAGATCAGATGTGAAGAAATTGATACATCAATTGGCTGAAATTGAAAAGGATATAATTAATCAGAAAGAAGAATTTATCAATGATCTTTCAACAGTCCTTACCCCTGAACAGCAATTGCAATATATTGTTTTCGAAAACCGTTTTCGAAGAAAATTAATGAAAACTTTAAATCAACAAGCCAGACAAAAGAGGCTTAATCAAGAAAGGAGAAGAAAATGAAAAAGTATTTAACAATTTTGTTAGCAGTGGTTGTCATTCCGGGTTTGCTATTTGCAGGTCCTCAAAAGATGGTGAAAAAAGTAATGAAAAGTATGCACTCGCCCGATTTGGAGCTACAGCTGAAACTGACTGATGCACAAAAGGACCAGATGCATAAACTCAAAGTGGAAAATCGAAAGAAAAACATTCCTCTTGTAGCAAAATTGAAACTTGCTCGAATTGAGCTTGAAGAGATTATTCAAAGTGACGCATCTCAGAAGAAAATCGATGAAGCAGTGAAGAAAGTTAATGGTATTAGGAGTAAATTATTCAGCCAGCGGATCAAGCACCGAATAGATATGGCAAAAGTTCTAACGAATGAACAGAAATCTATTCTCAAGGATCGTAAATTCCGTCATCACTTCAAGCGATTTGGGAAATCACTTAAACGACACGGTGGATACGGTATGTTTGGACAAGAGTTCCTCCCGGAATTTGAAGAAGAAGATATAGATATTATAATAACTGATGATTGATCCGAGACTAAAAAAAGTTCTTCAGTTGATGCAAGAAATTGAAGTTGGTAGTGGTGATTTGACTACTGAAAGTGTATCGCCCTATTCTCTTCATTCTGCCGGTAGAATAATCGCTGAAAGTGATGGGATTTTCTCCGGACGTGAAATTCTGGAAATTCTATTTGAGCCGAGTGGGAATCAATTAAAAGTGAATTGGAATGTGGAAGAAGGTTCTATAATAGAGATTGGGAATGAGATTTTAAGCTTTGAAGGAAATGGTGCCGAAGTGCTCAAAGTTCGACGGTTAATTGAATGGATTATAGGAAGAATGTCAGGTATCGCAACTGCAACAAAAGAAACAGTTAATTTCTTAGAGAAACATGGAAAAAGGTTGGCTGCCGGTAGTAAAGTATCACCGATCTTTGAAGTATTTGACCGTATAGCATTTGAAACCGGTGGTGGTATTTTTAAACGTCATGGATTGGAGGATTCAATCTATATTACTCAGAATCACTTTTTGTATGCTGGTGGTATTTCTGATGTGCTTGCCAGAGTTATAGAGGAAATAGGTGATGCGAGAAGGGCTCTTAAGATTGAGATTGAAGTGAATAGTTTTGATCAATTTGTAGATGCTGATAAAAACAATTGCGATATCATCCATTTGGTAGGTCTGGATGATAAACAGATAAAAGAGGTTTTCGAGAAGGGCGATCTTAATAAGAAGCCAATTCTTCAGCTTAATACATTAAATGATTGGCGAGATAAGTATGCGGATTACTTCTTTCGTTTCTGTGCAATTGAAGAGTTACTTAAAGATGTAAAATATTTTAGGAATAAGCTGGTAATTAGGAGAAATGGAGATAAATGTGAAGAAGGTAAGTAGAATTTTTATAATGGGAATGTTGGCTGTTTTTCTTTTCTGGATGGGTTGTGAATCTACGACGTCTTCAGATGTTGACGAACTTGAATCGATTTTGCGTGAAATTGTCATTGCGGATTCCACAATTCTTATTGACGGAATTGGTGACGAAGATGCTCAAACTGCGGA
>DAOUYY010000165.1 GCA_030665885.1 Fidelibacterota bacterium | reverse complement strand
AGAAATGTTAGCATTAAAACACTATTTAAATAACTTGGATTACCATAAATATAATCATTATATATTTGATCCTCTATTTTACGCAAGGAATCGATTTTTGCTCTCAATTCGTTTATTTTATCTGTATCTGTTCTATCTATATTCCTGAAAGCCATTTGAATTTTTTGTATTTCATTTCTTCCTGGTAATAATTTTGTTTCTAATACATCAGACTGTGTTTGTATTTTTGATCCTGTAACCTGAGCGTTTCTAAAATCTCCCTTTTTACATCTCATAGTAATTTCAGAATTCTCAATCCAAATAAATTTATAATTACTATAATCTTTTGATCTAATTACATAATGGGTAGGACTATCAACGTGCCCGGTATAGGTGAATTTATTGTTAATTATAAGAGCAGAATCAGCTATTATATCTTTTTCCACATTATCAAGGTATAGCATTGTGCTGTCTGTAAAACCTTCGGTCAAGCCAATAATTTTAAATTTTTCTGTATTATTCATACATGCTGAAAAGATTGTAATTAAAGAAATTATAAAAAGATAAATTTTTCTACACATAATTTAATCCCCCTGATATTTATTCTTGTAAGCCATTGTCAATACATGAAAATTTTCCATCTATGAACTCTATCTCTTAGAGATATCTTTGAGATAGCATGGACTTTTTCCCACGTATTTTCCATACTTGATATAAAAAATTGGGAAAATTGCTTTTGATTTTCTGATTTTATATCAGATTAGTTCATACAACAAAACATTAAAAAAGCAACAAATAAAAAGCAAGAAGAAATTTAAACCGGGCTTTGAATTAAAAAATACCACACTGGATTTTTTTCTGCCTGCCGTCAGGCATGAGTGCAGTGATTCGTTAGACAAATAAATGGTTAATAAATGCATGCATCCAAAATTCCAAGCACTTCGTTTAATAGTTCAGTGGGAGCTCTCTCAATAAATTTTACTTTCCGCGAATTATAATCAACAGATTTAACTTGATCAACCATTACGAAGCCTGTAAGAGATATAGAACCAGAAATTTTTATATGAAAGGGATAATTACGATCTTTGTGCGTGATAGGACATGCTATCGCAAGCCCGGTTTTTTGATTGAAAAGGGTGTTACTAATAACTAATGCAGGTCGCCTTCCTTTTTGTTCATGCCCGGATTGTGGATCGAATGTTAAAGCAATAAAATCTCCTTTATTGGGGATATACTTTTTCATTTACCATTCTTCCTTCCCAACTGGACTTCCCCAATTTTGTTCCTCTGATTTATAATCATTCGGGATTTTGGAAACAAGATTCTTAAGGTTATATTTCCCTCGAATTCTCGTTACTGGTTTAATAACAATTTCACCATGATGAATCTTAATATCGACTTCGTCACCAATTGATATATGTGCTCGAGACAAAATTTCCTTAGGGAAACGGAGCCCCTGACTATTACCCCATTTTTGAACTTTTGTTAACATGACAACCTCCTTTAGTATATACAAGTATATACTATATTATTGTAAATGTCAAGGGATTTCGTTTTTGTATTTTGTCATTGTCAATATATAGAAAATATTCCATCTATGAACCTTATAGCACGGGCTTTTTCCTACCTATTTTCCATATTTGATATAAAATACGGAAATATTGCTTTTGATTTTCTGATTTTATATCAGATGAGTTCATACAACAAAACATTAAAAAAGCAACAAATAAAAAGCAAGAAGAAATTTAAACAAGACTTTGAATTAAAATAGCATACTGGATTTTTTTCTGCCTGCCGTCAGGTTCCAGTCGTCCGGTGAAACGATTGGTTGGACATTTTTTTGATTAAGCCGTAATTGTCTGTAGTTGTGTGGGTAGTTTGTTCAGGATAATTTCTTTGAGGTCGATTTTGTGACTTGCATTATCAATGTCAATACCGGTTATATGACCATCTTTATCATAATCTATAACTATACCTTCGGATATTTCTACGCTTTCCGTACTTGTTTTATAAGACAGGTCAATATAGAGTGAATCTGTTTCAGGATAATAATTTAGTTTCATAGTTTGAACCTCCTATCGGGGAAGGTATTATGAATAGTCTTCTTATCGTCAAGCGTTACTACTCTTAATACACGTCCGCCAAGTTCTTCGATTACTCCCCAAAATCGAAAACGATTATGTTCTTGACGCTCAACTTTTATGGGATTTTCTATGACTCGAATACACCACTCCCTCTTTAAATAAGGCCTTTTTCGCAATACTTCATTCTCAAAATATTCCGTATAGTTATATTCTGACATAGACGAATAATAACTCACTTAGGTCAATTTGTAAATATTTCTTTGTCTCGTCGAATGGCGCAGCTCTTGTCAGTCCGAGTTTGATATAAAACATGGAATAATTTCTTTTGATTTTTCATCATATAACTCCATACAATGGAATGTTATAAAAACAACGAGTAAAAAGCAAGAAGAGATTTAAATCGGGCCTTGAATTAAAATACCATACTGGATTTTTTATTGGGGTAAACCTTAATCCCGTCATGTACTTTATAACACACTTTTCCCAACGTAATTCCTATGGAAAGTGCGTTTTTACTCAACCCCTTAACTCTTGTTCCCAAAATCTTTGTTTACAGCAGATGATAATGGAAATCCCCTGGATGGGGTTATAACGTTTTCTTATAGTGATTTCTAATATCCAATGCTCATTCGTTTTGCAAACAAGGAGCCGTTGATAAGCAACTTATGCCTCACTCATCAAGACCTTTTCCTTAATCTTATTCCTTTCCAAACATTCCACATAGGAACACTATTCATATATTCTCGATAACTTTTTCCAAATTTATTAATGTTGAATTTGTCTTCCTTTTTCGCTGCCATCAAAAAACAAAACAAAGCTATAATTCCTAATATTATAGAAGGGATGGATTGAATTAGAAATATAAATCCTATACTCCAAAAAGATAATCCTAAATACAAGGGATGACGAATCACTTTAAATATACCTTTCTCAATAAAAATTGTAGTATTCTCAATACCAATTTCAGGTTTACCTTTAATTCGAAGAGTAGCAAGAGAAATTACACCAATTATTATAGCTAAAATGTAAAGAATGCTGCCAATAGTTCTCAAAATTTGAAATGCCAGAATATTTGTTTGTGTATGAAACCAACCAAATAAACTTAAAATTAATAATGTTAAACAGATGCCTATGCCACATCCAGCATAAATTTCGAAATATTTTTGTTTCGGAATTGAACCAATTGTCCAATGCAATATAAAACAAATCCAAATACATACACAGATTATATATTCCCACATTTAGTTTTATCCCATCTAATTTTTTTAATATTTTCAGTTAGAAAGTAACTTACTATATCATACAATTTATAAATTATGTAATTCATTGTTTGTTTAGATTTTCGTAACGTCTAACGGACATGAGATGAGTGACCACGTGAAAGAAGTCGCCCAACTCTCCAATTTATAAATTAAACTCAAAAATCATGCAACAGCTCAGATGGGTTCCTGCTTGCACACTGACGCCGAATAAAAATATTTTCGCTTATCGTTGTTTTATTTATATGGCGTCAGGTGCGAATCAGATTCGTTATGTTTATATTCTGTCATTTTTCAAGGAACTGGATAGCCGTTGCGTGCTTCCAAAAGTCGATACCAATCTTCTCTACTATAATCAATCTCTAGTGCCTGTTTTGCAGCTTTGATACGTGAAGGAGTTGTTGTCCCGATGATTGGTAATATCATTGAAGGGTGTTTTAATAACCAGGCCAACATTACTATCCAATTTTCAGCATTGTATTTTTTTGATTGATTATCAAATTCTGATTTAATACGAACTTCGTCTTCCTTTGAAAATGTATTACCCCAAGCTGGATAAACTACTCCTCCAATTGGGCACCAAGCTTGAGGAGTTATTTTTAGTTCCTGGCATTGATCCAGGGTGCCATCTAATAGTGCATTGATATTGTGAATGTTTATTTCCACCTGATTTACTAACAATGGAAAGGGGCAATATGATTGCAACATGGAAACTTGAGATGGTTGAAAATTACTGACACCAAAATTTAAAACTTTGCCTGAATCTTGAAGTTCTTGAAAGACCTCGGAAACTTCCTCTGGATTACAAAGATAATCTGGACGATGTAAAAGAAGAAGATCGAGATATTCAACCTTTAGCCTGGATAAAGATCCTTCAACACTTTTTACTATATATTCTTTTGAAAAATCATAACGCGCCGGATCATTTTCATTTGGATTATTTTTATCCCTAATCCCGCATTTACTTGTTATGATTATTTTATCACGTACTTCCGGATTTTCTCCTAATATTTCCGAAAACAATTCTTCACATTTACCACCACCGTAGATATCGGCATGATCAAAGTGTGTATAACCTTCTTCAATTGCAGTTCGGATGGCTTGTTTTCCTTTTTTGCGGCTATCAATTGAGTTATCCCCAATAATACGCATACATCCATATACAATACGAGAAGACAAAATATTACTTTTTCCAAGTTTTAATGATTTCATTATTTTACCTATTATTTTACTCTATAAACATAACGCTGTGGCTTAGCTGCGAAATCTCCACATTTTCACAATTCATATTAGTGCCAATGTCTTTGTAGGGTCAATACCTTCTTCAACTAATATCTCATCAAGACTATCTAAAAGAAGATCTAATTTTAAAAGGAGTATGTCAATGCTTGCACCAGATGATTGGAGAACATCCTTTATCTGTGTTGATAAGTCCTTTGGTAATTTAGTACATCGTTCTAAAGCATAACTCAGAATCTTTTTCTCACCAGGATTAGTTAGGTGATTAATTGCAAACAGAATATCAAAATAACTTGCCAGTAATGCTGCTATTCTATGATTTACACTTATAAAATCATCACGTTCAATCGCTTTTTTTACCTGGTTGTGGTATGAAGGTATTACATTTCTTAAAACGGGATGATTCTTCGCAATAATAGAATTCCGTAATTTTTTAGGATAGGGTTGCAAACATTTATTCTGAAGCTCTGAAAACCAACCCCGACGATCAAAGAGAATTTTTGAATTCGATACAGTATGCCAAAAGCAAGTTGTATATCCTACACTAGCTTGATGTGAAATTAAGACCCGATCTATTTGCTCTTCAATCCAAGTCTTATCCCAATAGATCACATCTACTTCAACACCTGTTTTTTTATCTAACCATTCATCTCCCAGATCCCAAAAGGTAAGATTAAGATCAGTTCTGATTGATCCAAATTTTTGCACAATCTTATTGCGAAAGTCAAGAGGAATTATCTCATTCGTATATATGTATAAATCAACATCTGAACAATTATCAACTGAATTAGAAGTTTGTGAACCGCCAAGTGCAATGGCTTCAACTGCTGAGTGTATTTTGAATTGCTCGCTAATTTTATTTGCTAAGTTAACATATTCAAAGTTATCATTATTTCTCATATTTTCACCTTCTCATTCCCATAATAAATACCAATTAGCCGCTAACGATTAAGCTCAACCGCCGTGGCCGCGGTCGGCTGGAAACTTTTGTTATCTGTTGCATTTTACAATGAAAACCAGTGATTAAATTTTAAAAGGAACACGTTATTAGGTAAAATATCAAATAGTTTCCCCAGGTCATGAGAAAAATTGAATCCTCCATTCTCTACATATTGGCTACGTCCATGTGTCCAGACCAGATAGAGGGTTGATCCTGTTTTGTATTCCCATCGTAGGACTAAATTACTACGGAACTCCCGAAAATTGAAGTTTTGATTTTCTATCTGATAATCCAGTAATCCATCTGTGTTTTCATCCACATCAATA
>DAOUYY010000227.1 GCA_030665885.1 Fidelibacterota bacterium | reverse complement strand
TCCTTCTCTTTTCAGATAATGGTTATGCAAGTAAGTAAAACCGATTTCGTCACGTTTTGAAAGACAAATCCCGTGCATTGTTCTCCAGTGAAACGAACTGTTCCAGAATTTTTGGAATGTCTCGAGGGAAGTGGGTATGTTTCTGAAAGAGTATCGTAGTTTGAGATTTTTATTCTGAAACGTGAAGAGTGAATATTTGTTATTTTCTTCGTTATAGACGAGAGAAACAGGAATGAATGAGAGATTTTGATTTCCATGAGATTTTGATACTAAAAGAGGTTTATGAATCAGATAGCCCGGATCAAGAAGGTATTCATTTGACTTGGATTTCAGAATTAGAGCACAGTGAGAATTTTTCCCGGATTTCATATTAGCCATAATGATCTGAGTTTTATATCCATAACAATCCATTATGGTTTTAAGAAAAAATGTAAGGGAAAAGCAGGTTCCACCAAGTCTGAATTGATCGTAATCCGAGATGGTTTCTTCAGGAGATCAATTGGGAAAATCGTCCCATTTCTTGTTCAGTTTAAGAATTTTACTCAGATTTTCGTAGGGAAGTTTTGAAAACTGCCTTATAATTTCCGAAACATGTTTGAGGGAAGGTTTTTGTTCTTTTATATCGAAAATTTTTAAGAAATACTCCGCAGCAGTGAAATGGTTTTTTGTATTTAAGAATGATTTATTGATCATATTGAAAATTATAGTGAAAATGGTGAAAAAACAAATTCAGTTATTTTCCATACAGAGCATAAAAAATATTTTATTTTTGCTATTTTTATATTAAAATCAGTTCCCTTCTTTGTTCTTTTAAAGTAAAATTTTTTTATTACACCAATGTTGTGCCGAATTCGCATTGCTGTATAAAGATTTTTAAGTTAAATAAGATTTATGTCATCTTAATAACAAATCATTTATTAAAATTGAGCAATAACCAAAAATCATGACTATCAAAATATTCGTTACGGGTGGGACTTTCGATAAAGAGTATAATGAACTTGAGGGCAAACTCTTTTTTAAGGATACTCACCTACCTGAAATGCTAAAATTGGCTCGCTGTAAATTAAAAATTGACATCAGAACTTTAATAATGATTGATAGTTTAGACATAACCGATGCTGATAGAAAGATTATTCTTGAAAACTGCAAAAAAACAAAAGAAGATAAAATATTGATCACCCATGGTACTGATACAATGGTAAAAACTGCTAAAGTTCTTGCCAATTCTATAAAGGATAAAACAATTATCTTAACCGGTGCAATGGTACCGTATAAATTTGGTAGCTCTGATGGTTTATTCAATTTAGGAAGTTCTCTGGCATTTGTCCAAACTTTACCACATGGAGTTTATATTTCGATGAATGGTAAATACTTTCACTGGGATAATGTTAGAAAAAACAAAGAAACAGGTGTGTTTGAAGAAATAGAGTAAACATCTATTTTTGAACTATTGGATGTTTTAGAATAATTTCAAGAAATCTCATTGGATAATTCTATTTTTTTATTACTCAAGAGGTTTGGGAAAAGTACAGTATTATTCATGAGTTTTATTAATATATATCTAATCTCTAAAGGGAATTTAAGATGGCTGCCTTAACCAATATGAAAAAATATAAAATTAGACCCGCAACTGAAAATGATATTTCATTAATTCTTTCCTTTATCAATGAATTTGCGGAATATGAGCAGGCTTTGAATGAGGTTGTAGCGACTGAGGATATTCTTCGGAAGTCTCTTTTTGGGGAGCATCGATACGCTGAGGTTATAATTGGTTATTATGATAGTGTCCCGGTTAGTTTTGCTGTATATTTTTATAACTTTTCAACATGGTTTGGTAGACCGGGATTATATCTTGAAGACGTTTGTGTAAAGCCGGTGTATCGTCACAAAGGATTTGCTCGAGCGATGCTGATTTACCTGGCAAAATTAGCAAAAGAGCACAACTGCGGGCGATTTGAATGGAGTGTCCTTGATTGGAATAAATCTGCTATCAGGTTTTATAAGAGAATTGGCGCGGTTCCTATGAACGAATGGACAGTTTATAGACTCACTGGAGATGCCTTGGATAAATTGGCTGCTGAGAATTGATCTTAAAGTAGATATAGAAGTTGTATTTATAGCAAAGACATGGAAATTATACTAACTTTGAAAATTCAATTCAATTAAATAGATTCGCACTTTATGAATGATAGTAAGAACGAAATAGAAAATCGCAAAAAAGATCATCTTAAGATAGTCTGCGATGAGGATGTCAATTACCAGGGAGTAAGTACAGGATTTGAAGATTACCATTTTATCCATAATGCATTACCGGAAATAGACCTTAAGGATGTTAATGTTTCTACTGATTTCCTTGGGTATCAACTGAATTTGCCGTTGATGATTACATCTATGGGTGGTGGTGAAAATCAAGGTAAGAGTTTGAATAGAGGCCTTGCAAAGGCTGCGAATTCAGAAAAAGTTGCATTAGGATTGGGAAGTATACGACCTGCACTTGACAACCCCGAAGCGATTTCCAGTTATGCAATTGCACGTGAATATGCTCCTGATATACCTATTGTCGCTAATCTTGGAGCTGCTCAACTTTCTTCAAGTCTTGCTTCTAAGAACTTGTTCAAACTTCTAAAAGATATAGGAGTAGATGCAATCTCGATCCACTTGAATCCACTCCAGGAGGCTCTACAACCTGAAGGAAATACGTCATTTAAAGGAGTAGGTAGAGCAATTGAAATTTTAATAGATACAATATCACTTCCAATTATAGTTAAGGAAGTGGGTTTTGGTTTATCTGTTAATGTTGTGAAGAGATTACAAAAAATCGGAATCGAGTGGGTTGATATAGCAGGAGCGGGAGGCACATCCTGGGCGAGAATTGAAGAGAAGAGAATTAAAAATAAATTTTATAAAAAGGTTGCCAAGGAATTTTTTGAATGGGGTATCCCTACTTTACAATCACTAATTGATTCAGTGAAAATAAAAGGGGTTAAAGTTATAGCATCCGGTGGGATAGATACCGGATTAAAATTCTCAAAAGCAATTGCTCTTGGAGCATCTCTGGGTGGTGCCGCTGCTCCTTTTTTACGAGTCTGGAAAGAGAATGATGTAGAAGGTATACAGGAATTGATTAGTATATTTAAGGAAGCTCTTAGATTGTCACTATTCTGTACAGGGACTAAAAACATTAGTTCATTTAAAGGTAATACATCAATTATTGAACGAATTGGTAATTAAGCGTAGACTACATTATGAACTAATAATTAAGACTTACGTCTGATTACATATTAAAATGTTAGATTAGGGCGATTTAGAAATGGAGATTTTATATCTTGGAATTTAAATTTTCATGGAAATGTTGGGTGAAATGAGGAAGATACTACTTTCCCTTATTGTTGCTTTTTGGTTTCTTAACTCATGCAATTTCCTTTCTGCATCTGACAGTTATGCCATTTTTTATACCGGTACTGTCCGTGGCGAAATTGAACCGTGTGGGTGAAAATCTGCCCGTCTTGGCGGTCTTGCCAGGAAAGCAACTGTTTTTCAAAAATACAAGGAGGAATACAAAAATAGTATTATCCTTGATGCGGGTGACCTGTTTTTTCGTGCTTCATTAATGCCAGAAAACATGTTGGTACGGAAAAAAGAAGCTGCTCTTTTTCTTATAGATTCATATAGTGATTTAGGGTATCAGGTTTACAATATTGGCGGTAACGATCTTGCAGCCGGCTCGGAATTTGTCAAGAAAGCCGAAAAAATAGCGAAGTTTAACTTTATTTCAGCGAATATTGTTGATAGTATAAGCAGTCAGCTTTTATTTAAACCTTATAAGATCATAAAGTCA
>DAOUYY010000122.1 GCA_030665885.1 Fidelibacterota bacterium | reverse complement strand
ACCAAGCAGCATCAACCAGAAGCCGTAATCGGTAGGATTCTTCACATAATGATACAATGGATGATCGATCAGCGGTATATTCTCTTTAAAAAAATTGAGGCACAATGCGCGTTTCAATCCCAGTAATTTGAATCCCCAAACCGCCATGATTAATCCTGGGATCATCAACGCAAATCAGACATACTTCAGAAAATCACTGTTGTGAAAATGCGGATGTTTTTCAAATTGCAAAGCAAAAACGAAACAAAATGCGACAGTCCAGAAAGCTAAAGTGATTACTGCATGTATTACAAAAGCGTTTTTACCAAACCAGCGACTTAATATTTTACCCTTTAGTTGAAGTAGCAAATTGACAGACTCCACAAATACTGTTAGGAAGACAAATATCGCAGATAGTATGAATATGGCGTTCGTAATTCTATCCCGGTTTTTATTTCCCGATTTCAATCTCGCGCAGGCGTTTCCCTATTTCCAGTCTTCTATTTTGCTTCTTTGATAACTCTATAACAAAATCAACTGTTTCTTTTCCCTTCTTCTCTGCTTCCTTTATTTTTTCTCTCAATTCACGTATATCCTTATCCACTTCTACTGTCAGCAGCACTATCATACAATCAGTTGCAAGATTATATAAATCCTTTAAATCAGTTTCAGTTTGCGGTGGTTCTGATTCAAGAATAAGTCTCGACAGGTATAGCTTTTCCTTTTCCGACAATTCGTAATTGAATATATCTGAAGGAACAAACTCTTCTCCTGATTTTATCATATCAATAATCTTCTTCGCCAACTTACTTAGAACAGGGTGCTTAAAATTCTTTTTCTTAATATTATTTATTATAATCTTCTGCAGGTCTTTCTGTTGACAGAGAAAAACCTTTAAAAGTTCATATTCTGCTTTTTCAGGAGCAGTATTTAATTGTATTTTATATTTTACTTGCTCTTCAGATCGAGGTAAAGTTCTTTTCTGAGTTCCCTTCTTTCGAAAAAAATAACGAATCTGACTGTAAATAATATCCTCTTTCAACCCTAAATGTTCGGCTACTTCTTTAATGAAGAAATCCCTTGTCACCGGATTCCTGATTTGTGCCAACTCTTCAACCGTTTGCTCAACAAACAGTGTCTTTGAAGCCGGGGTAGTCATTGAATCTTTATGCAGGTCAATATAAAATGGAATAAATTCGAGCGCTCCATCATAAATCTTTTTAAAAGCAGAAATATCACTGTTTTTCAAAAATGAATCGGGGTCTTCACCCTCTGGAAGAACAATCGCTCTAACATCAAGTCCCTCCCTGAGAAGAACAAATCCTGCCCTTTCAGTTGCCTTCTTGCCCGCTTCATCACCATCGTAGCAGAGAGAAACTTTTGAAGCGAAACGTTTAAGAATATGTGCATGATGATATGTAAGAGCTGTTCCTGAAGCCGCAATTACATTTGTTATACCAGAGGAGTAGAAACGTAAAAAGTCGGTGTATCCCTCTACAAGAATTGCTTCGTTTGATTTTCTGATAGCTTCTTTAGAAGCAGATAACCCGTAGAAAATACCACTTTTAAAATAGATAGGCGTTTCAGGCGAATTGATGTATTTTGCGTCCTCATCCGGGTTCATCGTTCTTCCGCCAAATGCTATCACCCTACCTGAAATATTTTTAATAGGAAATATTATCCTGTTTCTAAAGCGGTCGTAGAAATTATTACCATCTTTCCTGATAAATAAACCTGATTTTTCCAGAATATTTGGAGTAAAGCGGTTTATATCCAATTGCTTAAAAAGTCCTTCCCATTCATCAGCAGCAAAACCAATAGAAAATTGATTTAGAATCGATTTGTTGAACCCTCTACCGATTAAATATTTTAAAGCCTCAGCCCCTTTTTCCGAGGAGAGCTGTCTGTTGTAAAAATTATTCGCTATATCATGTAATTCATAAAGTAATTCCACTTCACCTCTTCGGGATGCATCTCCTTCTTCCCATTCGATCTCAATTCCATATCTATCAGCAAGACGTTTAAGAGCTTCAACATAGCCGATTTTTTCATATTCCATTATGAAACTTATAGCGTTACCGCCCTTACCACATCCAAAACAATGGAAAATACCCATAGATGGATTAACGCTAAAAGAGGGTGTTTTCTCTTCGTGAAATGGACATAAACCGAAGTAATTTTTCCCTCGTCGCTTCAGCTGCACAAATTCAGAAACAATATCAAGAATGTCCGCTCTTGACTTTATCTGTTCTACTGTTAATAAAGGTATTTTCGCCATTATTTCTAAATCGCCACTAAGTCATAAAAACACAAAGTTCAATAAAAAAATTAACTTATTATTGCTCCAAGAAACCATACAATTTGCCTCACCTCGAAGAGATCCCTTTGGGATCGAGATCCTTCGTAGAAGTCCTCCGTGACCGTTGGGACAATTTGATATATATGCCGATCGAAGATTCCTTCGGAAAGGCATCCCTATGGGAAAATCTGCATTGGTAAAACTCATAACTTTACTATTGTAGCGCCAGTGCCTCCTCTATCAAAATCTTCAAAATGAAACTTACGCACTCCAGGGAAATTTTTCAACACATCCCAGACCATTTTTTGAAGCACTCCTGTTCCCATTCCATGAATAATTTCAATCTCATTCAGTCCTGATAAAATTACCTGATCCAGATACTTAATTAAAGAACTTTCCGCTTCATCAACTCTCATTCCTCTCAGGTCTAATTTCTGAGATGGCACCTTTTCCGCTTTAATAATTACTGGAGATTTATAAATATCTTTTTTCTTTTCCAAGGTTTCCAGCAGTTTAATCGAATCACGTGATACCCAGAGGGTTTTACTGCTAATCTCAACAGCAACTCTATTACTCTTTTCAGAAATATTTATCACCTGTCCCGGCTCATCAACACTCTCTACCTTCACCCAGCTTCCTACTGTGATTTCTTCACTCTGTCCCTTTGAATAGATAGCTTTCTTTTGAGCCTTTTTACGCATATTAGCATTTTGCTTTATTTCTTCTATAATTTTCCTCGCATGAACTATTGATTCATGGTCAGCATCTCTCTCACGTATTTCTTTAACAGCTGATTCAATACGAGATCGCGACTCATTAGCAATTTTTTCAAGTTCTACGGCAAGCTCCTTATCCATTTTTTCATACTTCTGATTGATGGAATCAAGTCGGGATTCATATTCAGAAACGATTTTATCAAGTGTCTTTTTATTTTGAGCAACGGTTTTATTTCTTTCCTCAAGTTTAGTCTTTAGTTTTTCAGCTTCAAGAAGAAGATTTTCCAGTTTAACTGTATCTCCACCCATAATTTTCCGGGCACGGTCTATCACTTTATCGGACAGACCCAGGCGCTTAGAAATTTCAAGTGCATAACTGCTTCCAGGATAACCTAAACGTAAACGATAAGTTGGACTCAATGTATCTGTACTGAATTCCATTGCAGCATTAACTACATTCGGACTTTTATCTGCAAATGCTTTAAGTGCATTATGATGAGTTGTAACAATAGTAAAGGCTCTTTTTTCAACTAATCTCTCAAGAACTGCTTGTCCGAGTGCCGAACCTTCAACCGGTTCTGTTCCTGTTCCCAATTCATCAATAAGAACAAGGCTTTGATCTGTTGCTTTATCTAAAAATGCCTTCAGATTTGAGACATGTGAGGAAAAAGTTGAGAGATCATTTTCTATTGATTGTAGATCACCAATATCAACAAGAAATATATCAAAGAAAGGAATATGACTTCCTTCATCAGCTGGAATATGCAGTCCGGACATCGCCATTACACTTAAAAGCCCAACAGTTTTCATTGCCACAGTTTTACCGCCTGCATTAGGACCGGTAATGATCATTGAACTTATACCGTCTGGAAGAGAGAGATTCAACGGAACAACCTTCTTAGCCAATGAAAGCAGAGGATGCTTCGAATTAATTAATACTATTTTTCTATCCTGTTCTGATATTGTGGGAGGTGAACATTTAAACTTTTCGGAAAACTTAGCACATGCCCTTATAAAATCAAGTTCAATCAGTATAACAATATTCCGCTCCAATTCAGTAAAGTACGGTCTTATCTCTCCACTAATCTGTTGAAGTATTTTTACAACTTCTTCTTTTTCTTCCTGTTCTAATTCCTTTAATCGGTTATTAATTTCAACTGCCTCCATAGGTTCAATAAAAGTAGTTGCCCCCGTTGCCGACTGACCGTGAATTATTCCATGAACTTTTCGTTTATATTCCGTTCTTAATGGTAGAACTAATCTTCCCTCACGAATTGTCGGGTTCTCCTCATGCAACCAATCTTCGCTTTTCGCTTTATTCATTAATCGGGCAATCGCCCGATGAAGATGCCTCATTTCACTCTGCACATCTCTTCTGATTCTTACTAATTCCGGACTGGCTCTGTCCTGTATCCTCGCCTCTTCATCTACAATTCTATTTATTAATCTACAAATCGGGTTCAAAGGATTAAATCCAGTTATAAGAAATTCAAGAGATTTCATAGTCTCTTTGTTGGCACGAAAGTATTGCCGGATAGTATCGGACTGTCTTAGTATATTGCTAACTTGAAGAAGTGTCTCTGCGCTGAAATAAGAACCGCTTACTTTGCATCTCTTCAAATCCTCACGTATATCGTGAAAATTATCTATCGGTAGGTCATTACTATCATCAAGTAAATTCCTCAAAGCAGATATTCTGTTCTGCTGAGCAATTATTTCGTTGAGATTGGAAAGCGGTTTGAGTTTTTCTACTCTCAAATAGCCAGCTCCAGAAACCGCTTCTTTATTAATAAGGTCACGAATCTTATCAAAGCCGAGTGAATCTTTTGTGTCAAATTCTATTCTTTCACTTTGCTTTGGATTGAAATCTGTATTTTTTCGATAAGGACTGACCATCAACACAATTCCCCTATGCAACTTTTAAATCACACCCTTTTAGGGATTTCCTTGAGACATGCCTAATCCCCGATAAAAGATCGCTTCGCTCCCCAACTGGACAGGCATAAAAACCCGCGTGAACGCGGCTGTACCCAAACAGGCGGATTTCCCAACGGGATGTCTTTGACACATCCGTCTTTCTTCGATTTAGCGAAGGTTTTTATGTCTTTGTGATTATCAAGAAAAAACAACTTCCTGAGACTACTCCTGAGTGCTTCAAGCTCATCTTCAACGTTGAACGTTTTAACAATTTCACATTTAAACTCTACAAGTAAGACATACGCTGGAGAAGTGGTTTTCAGCCTTTTTTCCAGTCCCAATTCAGGAAAAACAGAAATCATCCATACAATAATAGTCATTATAGTAATTCCCTTGAGTGTACCGAAAATAAGACCAGCAGTACGATCCAGCCAAGCAAGATTCAGAGACCTGATAATTCTTTTCAACATCGAACTAACAACCTGAAGTGCAAAATAAACTATCAAAAATATTAAAATAAAACCTATAATAGTTTGAACTCCTTCAGAAAAGGAAAAAATACTTTTAACTAATCCAACTCCCAAATAGTAGTACTTTACTCCGGCAAATGATGCTAATACAAGTCCAATTAACCTTATAGCTTCCTCTATTAATCCCTTCCGTAATCCAAAAAATGCAAATAAACCAACTACCACTACAACAACAAGATCAAAAAGATTATACATTAAATATCATCCAATCAATAATAGTCATTAATCAAACCAATTTCCAACCGATCACGATTCATCGGGAGAGGGCAAAATTGGTTTGTATCCCCCTTCCATACACATTAATCATTTCCTAAGGATACATCTATGGTGTAATTATTTCTAAATTTCATCTCTCTGTAAACCAATTACTGTCATCAATCTTCCTGTCTGCCCTCTGTCACGTCTATAAGAAAAAAATTTGTCAGCATTGCATGAAGTACAAAGAGCAATATCATGAATGTTATCTAAAAGCAATCCTGATTTTATAAGTCTATTCTTAATTGCTAATACGGAGTTTAAATACAATTTACCATTTCTCTCGACTACTTCTGAAACATCAAATTTAACAGCTACTTCACTTTTAACTTCATAACAGCAGTCATGAATTGCCGGCCCTATAACCGTCAAAACGTGGTTTGACCTGGTTTTATATACTCTTTTCATAACATTAATTGTCTCAGAAATAATATTTTGTACAATCCCTTTCCAACCAGCATGTATGGCTCCAACCACTTTTCTGACAGGATCAAAAAGTATCAATGAAGCACAATCTGCCGTCTTTATACTTAAAAATATATCTTCAACATCAGTGACGAGTGCGTCAGTTTGAGGAATTATTCCAGGTTCAAGAACCACAGCAACATTATTACTATGTACTTGAACCGGCTGAACCAATTTATCAGGCAAAAAGCCTAATTCACGGCAAAACCGTCTGCGATTTTTTTCAATATTATTTTTTAAATCCCCATCTGTCAAACCAAGATTTAATGACTTAAATTTTCCCTTACTCACTCCACCAGTTCGTGTACTAAATCCATGACAGACCTCATCGTAAGGAAACAATAATGAAGATTGTAGAATTTCTATGCCATTTCTCATAAGAACTCACAAACCAATTTCCGAACGGGAGAAGCGAGCATTAATTTGTTTTTTGTCTTATAACCCAAAACCGATTTGACCCCGATATATCGCATTGGCGTCAGCTTAAGCAATCTCAGAATTAACCCCGGTAGGGGTTTGCTATTTGTAGCTAAATCCAACAACCTCGACAATCCCAACCCCTATATTTGTGCCATATGGCATTAAGAATTTTGATTTAATTATGATTAATCTTAAAATGAAATTTGACAAATATTTAACTTTCAAAAATGGATGGGAGATTATCATGATTAACAACTCTTCTCTTAGAAAATGGGACAGACTTGCTAAAAAACAACTTAACCAACAATTTCTTAATGAAATAATTCAAGGTATGCAATGTTCATCATTCGAGGCAAAAGCAATTCTGGAAACAGTCTATAAAGTTTATGCATCTTATTTTGGGACAAGTGGAACTTTAAAACCGGGACAAATTCTTTTCCAGGTGGTTTCTATCGAAAACGGAGCCTCTATTCACCTGGAGAATTGTAAACAAATTAGTGTAACACTGACCCTGGATGCAGGAGAGGAAGACCTGAAGATTCGAGAAAAAGAGGGGGTTATTGGACTTAGACAATATAGAATCCAGCGTGTTTGTGAAGAAGCGTTTCAGCAGGGCGGCTTACTCACAGTTGAGGATTTGGCAAACCGCTTATTTAATTGTGGAGAGAGGACTATCTCAAGAGATTTAAAAGCGCTCAAAGAGAAGAATATTGTCTTGCCTCTCCGCTCTACGATCAAAGATATGGGACGAGCCATTTCTCATCGTTCTCTTATTATCAAGGAATGGCTGAAAGGGAAGGAATATTCTGAAATTTCACGGGATACTTACCACAGCGTTCCTTCTGTTAAAAATTATGTTAACAAATTTAAGAGGGTTATTGCCCTTGTGGAAGAAGAATTCGATGTAAATACAATTGCTTTTTTAGTAAAAATATCATCCTCGCTAGTTGAAGAATACTACAAGATTTATAGTAATTTAGA
>DAOUYY010000184.1 GCA_030665885.1 Fidelibacterota bacterium | reverse complement strand
GAGCGCTTAGTCAGCGAATTAGGTAAATCATCAAACAGGTTATCTGCTGCTCTTATAATTTCTGCTCTAATAATGGGGTCCTCATTTGTTATACAAACATCTATCGGGCCTAAATTGTTTGGCTATCCACTAATAGGAATTATAGGCTTTCTTCTTGCGAGCGTTTTGGGATTGAAATTGATCTGGGATATATTTCGGAATCGAAAATCTTAACCTCCTGATTGGTTTAAAAACTTTCTATAGCGACAAATTTTTAAATGGCTTGTTGAGTATTTCTATGTGTCTGAGGGTTGTTTCCACTTCTCCAGTTTGTGGATTGAACCATAAAGAAAGAGAACGAACTTCACGCTTAAGATAACAAACATCCTTACGGAGGTGCTTCAATATTATTTCTCTTCAGTTAAATAACAAGGGATAGTTTAACGGTATGAGAAAGCTCATACTGGAACTGTTAATTCTTTGGGAATTATACAAGCACTATTTCCAAAGGAAACAGTTTTTAAACCGCTTAAAATGTCTCTCTGTTTTCCCACATTCGCTAATTCTTCCTCTATTGTGATTTCTTTTTCCTGATAGACTTTTCCAACCCGTTAATTTTCTTTTTCAATTCATCAATATCGTCTCTACTTGGCAGCCCCATTTCATTTACAACTGTTTTTACGGTCTCACTAATCTTACTAACGAACTTCTTTTTTTCTTCTTCTGACTTTTGCAAAAGTTCATTAATAACTTTAGGGCGATCTTTATAAGCCACTTCACCATGTTTCACAAGTTCATTAACAATTTCTTCTGCTTTTTCCTTTGTAAGACTGGCAACACCAAGCCCAAGCAATAATGTTTTTTTCACAATGTCTAACATAATAAACCTCCATTCATCTATTTAGGGATTTGTTTAAGTTTACCCTGTTATATATTCTCTCAATTTTGGATAATAAACATTTCATAAGGCTCTCTAAAAAACATGGTAAATTTTATCCAACGATCTTAAAAATATGTTTCTAATGAGAATAATTATCAATGAGTAATTTAATATCGCAGTTTTCATAATTTGATTAGTCGCCTCCCAATACCCTCTAACTGATTTGTCAACAGAATGTTTCTGTAGTTTTAGTAGATGAACCAATCCCCAGAGATTTACATATTTTGTTCGTTTATCTTGAGCCCTAAAATAAAGATTTATTAATGTCTCAACACCAAATCGAGATTCTCTCATTCTATGCACAAGAGGTAGTATATCTTTCCTGAAAACCGCTCTTTCCCCTGATAACGGCTTGAGGGGATTTAGTTTATCATGAAATACCATGTTAATTGTCGGCTGACCAATAACCATATCTGCGTTTCCACCCAATAATGGCTGAACTAATTGATCAACATATTTTATATTAAAATTTACCAAATCTGAATCTATAAAAACGATGATATCCCCTTTTGCACGTTGAATTCCCTCAGCCATTGCATAGCCTTTTCCTCTGTTTTCAGAAAACTCAACTATCTCTAATTTTAAAATCTGTTCAAAATGTTTCAGCTCTTTTGAAGTCCCGTCACTTGAACCATCATTTATAACAATAACTTCATCCACATTAGAACTTTCAACTAAAGTTCTAATAATATTGCCAATAGTCCGTTCTTCATTAAAAACACAAACTATAGCAGAAATACTGCACTTCATTACAACTCCCAATTCGGTAATTACTTTTTCAATTAGGTCTTATGACCCGTTGTTTTTTACCGACTTTTGCAAACTGTTCCAGGCAGAAATCCAGCTGTTCCCTGGTATGAGTAGCCATATAGCTGGTACGCAGCAGAGAACGACCGGGCGGTACAGCCGGTGATATTACCGGATTTGTATAGACGCCAGCCTCCATAAGACTGCGCCAGACAGAGAATGTCTTCTTATCCTCACCGATGATTATAGGTATAACCGGTGTTGAACTATTGCCTATATTAAACCCCAACAAACTCAATTCTCTTTTCATATAATTGGCATTGTCCCATAAATGCTCTCTTCTCTCAGGTTCTTTGATTATAATTTCGATGGCTTTTAATACACCTGCCGCATTTGATGGTGGTAAACCGGCTGTGAATATTATAGTGCGAACATTATGTTTTAGATAATCAATTACAGGTTCTTCTCCAGCTATGAATCCGCCAATACCTCCCAGTGATTTGCTGAAAGTTCCCATGATCAAGTCAACTTTATCAGTAAGGTTAAAATGTGCGGCAGTTCCATTACCTTTCGGTCCGAGGACACCGATAGAATGTGCATCATCTATCATAATACGAGCACCATATTTACGTGCAAGGCTAACCATTTCCGGTAACTTAACAATATCACCTTCCATACTGAAAACACCGTCGGAAACGATAAGTCTTCCCATACTAATGGATATAGATTTTAATTTGTTTTCTAATTGATTCATATTATTATGTGCATAAACATATACGGGAGATTTAGAAAATTTTGTTCCATCAACGATTGAGGCATGGTTCATCTCATCACTAATCACTGCATCTTTCTCGTCGGTAATCGTAGATATAACTCCCAGATTTACTAAAAAACCATTTGAAAATACCAGAGATCTTTCTTTACCTGTAAAATTTGCCAATTCTTCTTCCAATTTTCCATGCAAGAAAATATTCCCATTTAATAAACGACTGCCGGTCAAACCAGAGCCATACTTTTTTAGAGCTTGAATAGATGCTTCGATCACTTCCGGATGATGAGTTAACCCCAGGTAGTTATTTGAACCTAACATAACAACTTTCTGTCCATTGATCCGAACTTCTGTTCCTTCCGTTTCCTGGATATTAAGATAATATGGATAATATCCCAGCGCCCGGGCTGATTTGGCTCTTGTAAATTGGTATGCCTTGGTAAACACATCTTTGTACTTATCCGTGAAAAATTTTTTCGTAACAATATACTTTTGTTTTACAATGTCTTTTAACTCTAAAAACATAAGAATCTCCATCTCATTTAAAATTCATCTTTGGCTCATTTTAACTCAATTATCATAG
Source organism: Fidelibacterota bacterium (assembly GCA_030665885.1). Lineage (GTDB taxonomy): Bacteria > Fidelibacterota > UBA2242 > UBA2242 > UBA2242 > BS750m-G69. The sequence goes on along the minus strand of DAOUYY010000184.1, from coordinate 2,260 downwards.
TGCAAATCAATTCTCATATAGCTTATTACAGACGCTCGATCATAAAGATCTTCATTGAAAATTCCTACAGCTAGTATCATTATCTATTGCGGCAATTTATATAGCTTCGTGATATTGATGTCTTCTATATCATCACCTTTATTAACATGAAGGGTGTCAGGATCACCATAATAGCCGATTTTGTCGGTATCAGTGTCGAAGACAAAATTATTATTAGCATCATCAATTGCTACTACATAATAGTCACCAGCTCTTACCTCAATCATCATATAATTTCCCCTTGAATTCGTTATCATACCATTCGAAAGTGGAATCCCGGAGCTTGCAAGATCTCCCGCTTCAAGCAGGATGACAAAAGCACCTGAAACGGGCTCACCCTCACTGGTTACTTTTCCAGAAATAGTCGTGGTAAGTTCTTTTACTACATTTTTACAATTAATCATTGCAATAGATGAAATCAATGCAAAAATAAACAATCTCTTTTTCATTTCGCCCCTCTAAATTGTTAATTCCTTGATAATTTTTCGTTGATTATACTCAGAATGTCTTACTTTTATCCAACTGAATTCGTTAGTTTGCTTTGGAGTTTTTTCCCATTGAATAAATCCCTCAGAGGGGCAGGTAATGGTTCCCGTTCTGATTTTTATATTTTGCTCCGAAGTAATAGACATGAATTTAATCAATCACCTGATCTTTAAATCTTTTTTTATACACTTTTGATATTACCATTTCAAAATTTGAATAATTCCTATAGTCTCCGTCAATTCAAATATTTAATGTAACAGCGCCTTCTCTTATGCTGTCTTTTTTCGAAAAATTTCCACTGCGCTTGAACCTTGTAATTATTTTCCAATTCCACATTTGTTTCTGTTTTAGCAATCTTTTTACTTATAAAAATTTTAGCAAGTTCCTTTATCAATATACTATTTACTCCTTTACCCTGATATTCGGGAAGAACACCAATAAGATACAGGTCTATGAGGTTATTTTTTTTCATTGCCTTTAATATATAGATAAATCCAAACGGGAAAAGTCTCCCATTTGATTTTTGCAACGCTTTTGATAACGAAGGCATTGTAATCGCGAATGCCGCAACTCTGTCATTTTTATCAAGTACGATAGAGATATATTCAGGACGTATGAATCCAAAATATTGTTTTACATAGAGATCAACCTGTTTGTCAGTCAAGGGCACAAATCCGAAAATGTCTCTATAGGCAACGTTCAATACGTTAAACATATCTTTTGCATAAGGCAGCAGATCTTTTGACTTTTTTACTTTTAATACCCTGAGATTACTTCTTTCCAGGGCAATATTAGCGATTCTATTTATTTTTTCAGGAACTTCTTTCGGTGCTTTTATTTCAAACTCAACCCAATCAATATCTTTTGTGTATCCATATTTTTCAAGGTGTTTGGGATAATAGGAATAATTGTAGATTGTTGCCAGAGTCCCAAGTTCCTCAAATCCTTCTATCAGCATCCCTTCATAATCAAGATCGGTAAAACCAAGAGGACCCTGTATGGCTTCCATTCCATTTTCTCTCGCCCAATTCTCTACTTTATCAAGCAGCAATTTTGATACACTCTCATCATCTATAAAATCTATCCATCCGAAACGTGCATATTTATTTTTCCATTTTTCTATGTATCGTGTATTGATTATTCCGGCAATCCTTCCGGCGATTTTCCCATCTTTGTGCGCAAGCCAATATTTCGCCTCACAAAAATCAAAGGCGGGATTCTTATCCTTCCGTAAAGTATTCATTTCGTCGAAACGCAATGGCGGAACCCAGTATTTACTCCCTGCATATAGTTTATATGGGAAAGATATGAATTTCTTCATATCTCGACTACTTGCTACTTCTTTTATTGCAATTTCCATTTTTCACCTATTGATTTGTCTGTAGATTTTTTAAAGATTACTTTTTCACCAGCTAGAAAATTAATGAATCCTGACACTAATAGCGCTAATAAGTTACAGATAACCACATCAAAGTGAAATATTCGTTCTATCGCAATAAGCATTACCATCTTGACACCAAGAGAGACTAGTGCTGCCGCATTATATGCAGGGACACGGCGTAAAAAATCATTTCTATTATGATGAACTCTATGATTCCATATCCAGAAATAACATATGATATAGGCAACTAAAATCCCCACCTCATATGAGATTGATGGCGCTAATATATAAGTAGTAAAATAAGAACGAAAAAGAAACGTTGTAAGCACCCACAAAACAAATGTATCAACTGCT
>DAOUYY010000098.1 GCA_030665885.1 Fidelibacterota bacterium | reverse complement strand
AAGTCAGCTCATTGGTGCCAGTTTCATTGTTATTTCCATACTTTTTATGAGCATACCTCCAATGCTGGCTAATCGAGAAACCTGCCTACAACACACAGAACAAAGTAAATGAAGATTTATATTCTACAGATAAAGAATATTTTAATGAATGGGCAGGAAAAAAATATGAAAATTACTTAAAGGCGGACTCAGAATACTGCAACGCATTGCTCCTTGCCATTGGCTCGTTCATATAAAAGCGGGCTATATATCCTTAGCAAACAGAAGAGAGAATTCACACAGATAGTAATTATAAATTTCAAGAGATGTGTTTATGAGCAAAAATATTTTTGACATAATTATTTTAAATGGCAGACCGGCATCAGGAAAGTCGGAAGTAATTGACTATTTAAAAATGGCAACTCAAGAAGAAAGAGAAAAAAGATTTCATATTGGAAAGTTTGATGAGATCGATGATTTTCCTATGCTATGGACATGGTTCGAAGAAGATGCGATTTTAGAAAAATTATTTCATAAACCGAGGATTCATTCTGACAATGACGGTTATTTTCTACATGAATACTTGTGGCACCTTTTGATAGAAAGGATTTCTATGGATTATGAAAAGAAAATACGTGAGGGTTCCAATTATCACGATCACACTACGACAATTTTAGAATTTTCGCGCGGCTCGGAACATGGCGGATATAAAGAGGCATATAAATATCTATCTGATAATATATTAAGGAAAGCAGCAATATTTTATGTAGATGTCTCTTTTGAAGAATCGCTGAGAAAGAATCAGAAAAGATTTAATCCCGAAAAACCCGACAGCATTCTCGAACACGGGTTGCCCGACAAGAAGTTAAAAAGACTTTATAGTGATGTTGATTGGGAAGAATTTAAAGGTGATGACCCTGAATATATTAAAATTAAGGGTCACAAAGTTCCTTATATCGTTTTTCATAATGAACCTGATATCACTACTGAAAGGGGCGAAGAACTGGGTATGGTGATTGAAGAGCTCTTCGGTAAATTATGGGAACTTAATCTTAAACGATAGGCAGTATAGACAAGTGCCGTAGGCATGAGGGCTGTACGCTGATTGTTATAATATATTGAAGCGCTCTGTAGAAAACGCCACAGTTTAGTTACATTTTTTATTCAGGACTTTTTTCTTTAATAAAATCTAATACTTTTTTCTTTAAAATATTTCTTGTAATGCGGAATGCCATCAGGCGCCTTTCCTCGTCACCTATAACACGGATTGGGTCCTCTATAAACCAATTCAATCTCTCGTTTTTACCTGGAAATACTGGACAGCTTAAAGCTGCTACTTCGCATAGCGGAATAACGTAATCAAACTCTTTGTCTTTGTACTCGTTCAGATTTTTGGACCAATGACCATCCATTGAAATTCCAATTTCATTCATAACTGTGATAGTGTGTTTATGAACGCCCGCGGGAGTTGTGCCTGCGCTAAATACATTAAATTTATCTCCGCCAAGGTTACGCAGTAACGCCTCCGCCATCTGGCTCCTTACGGAATTTCCGGTACATACGAAAAGCACGTTTTCTTTTTCCATTGTTAATCCTCAATTGTTTCTCCCAATATTACTTTTTTACACTGATTTATACAATTTTAATTTAAGAAATTTTTATGTTTTCCTGTTATTATTGGGGTATGTTAGGTTAATTTAAGTTGCGGGACCGGTTCGGGTTGTGACAATACCGCTTTATTGTAGTTATTAAGGAGCCCGCTTATTTATTACTAATAAAATGTTATCGTCAAAAGATTTAATAAAAATTTCTTTGGATCAAGGTTTCGTAGCGGCAGGAATATCATCCCCGGTCTTAGTTACGAAAAGCAATGTATATTTAAAAAATTGGCTGAGATGCGGCTATCATGCAGAAATGCAATGGATGACAAAGAATGAAGAAATACGAACCAATGTATTGAAATCCTATCCGTGGGTAAAGTCAATATTGGTTGTGGCAGATAATTATTACTTAAATCACAGGATAGAAAAGGGAGCGTTGAAAATATCTCGTTATGCCTGGGGAACTGATTATCACAAAATAATAAAAATTAAATTGAAAGAGGTTCTAAATAAATTGAAATCTTCTGATTCAAAAGTAGAAGGTAAAATATATGTGGATACTGGTCCCATACTTGAAAAAGCTTTTGCCGTGCAGGCTGGCCTTGGGTGGCAGGGGAAAAATACGAATGTAGTAATTAAAGATTTTGGCTCTTTTTGCTTTTTAGGTGTTCTGCTTTTAAATGCTCCATTTGAGTTTAATTCACCAGTAAAAAACAGGTGTGGTGATTGTACATCTTGTATTGGCGATTGTCCATCAGGTGCTCTTGTTAATCCGTATGTCCTGGATTCAAGAAGGTGTATTTCTTACTTAACCATCGAAAAAAAGGGTGAATTCTCCGCTGATGAACTTAACTGGTTGAATAATTGGCTGTATGGTTGCGATATATGTCAGGAGGTTTGTCCGTGGAACCATAAGTGGGCAAAAAACACCGGAGATACAAGATATTACGATAGGTTAAAACAGATTGAGCAGTCTCCTAAGGAATGGATGGAGTTAACAGAGCATCGATTTCGAGAACTCTTTAAAAGAAGTGCTGTTAAGCGGTTAAAATTTGACAGATTGCGTAGGAATTTGTTGGCAATTATTAGATGAGAGGGACACAAAAGACAAGGATAAAAGGTTGGGCAACTGTTTCTACTACCGATGGTAAATAAACTTACTTGCGTGCCATGGAACAGTAGTTTAAATTTCTGTGCGATTTTTTTGTAGAAAGCAGTGTGATACTAAAAACCAACAATCTCAGTAAAAGATTTAAACATAGATTGGTAGTTTCCGATCTAAATCTTGAAGTAGAGAAAGGACAGATATTTGGTTTTTTAGGACCTAACGGTGCCGGTAAAAGCACAACAATCCGCATGCTCCTTTCGCTTATTGCCCCAACAAGCGGCAATTTTGAACTTTTCGGAGGGGATTGGAAGACGCAGGGTAAAAAAGTTTATTCTAAGGTAGGCGCACTTGTAGAGGCTCCAGATTTTTACCTATATCTTTCTGCTGAGCGCAACCTTAAAATTCTTGGTGAGTTAAACGGATGGATTTCGCGTAACCGTATATATGAGGTTCTTGACATTGTTAGGTTGAAAGACAGGGCTCGTGATAAAGTTAAAAGCTTTTCACATGGAATGAGGCAACGGCTCGGTATAGCACAAGCAATTATGTGCAAGCCGGAGTTGATCATTCTTGACGAACCGACATCCGGGCTTGACCCTGAAGGAATTAAAGAAATAAGAGATTTGATCGTTAGCCTGTCAAAGGATCTTGAATGTACAGTGTTTCTTTCATCTCATATATTACATGAAATTGAGCAGGTGTGTACTCACATGGGCATTATTGATCATGGAAAGCTCATTGTACAGGGCGAGGTTCAGAACCTATTGAGAGAAACAGATTTCTTCGTAACAGAAGTGAGCACGGACAAGCCGCAGCAAGCTTTGAATCTTTTGCAATCTGAGCCGTGGGTTAAGAAAGTCGCTCTTTCGGATGAAATATTGAAAGTTCATCTTTCAGCTGAATGTAGACCGAAGCTAGCCGAATGTCTTATCAGGAATAAAATCAGAGTCTCCTCTATTATACCCCGAACTTCATTGGAAGACTATTATTTATCATTGGTAAAAAGCGAGAGCGATAAGTAGAGATGTTTTTGACTTTAAAGGCGTTCTATTGGGAATCAGTTAAGATATTCAGCAAATTACGCACGTATATTGGATTTATTACTATTGCAATTTTAATTCCTATGATTATGTTGCTTGTAAGAAAGTACGGCTTTGATATCCAGAGCACCGCCTTTAGATCGCTGGAAAATTCGTTCTTTTTTGTTGGGACATTGATAAACGGCTTACTTATTTCTTATTATCTTATGAATGTACTTTGGGTACATTTCCCGTTTTTTATTGTATTAGTTGCCGGAGATGTGATGGCTGGTGAGGGGGCAGCTGGTACTTTTAGAATGTTGCTAACACGACCTATTTCCCGCTTTCAGGTTGTAACATCAAAGTTTTTAGCTACATTTTTATATACAGCTGCGATAGTACTTTTTCTTGGAATATGTAGCGTTGGTGTTGGAATTCTTGTTATTGGTGGTGGAGACCTGTTTGTTTTAGACAAAGGCATTCTAATTCTGGTACAGGGAGAAGCCCTACTCAGGTTTCTGCTGGCATATATTCTGGCTGTTTGGGTACAGACAACTGTTGCGGCTTTAGCCTTTCTTTTTTCTACTATTTCAAATAATTCGGTTGGTCCTATTATTGGCACTTATGCAGTGATTGTTGTTTCTCTGGTTTTATCTGTGCTAAGGATAGATGCTCTTGAATCTATTAAGCCCTATCTTTTTACATCATATTTTGAGGTGTATTTTGCACCTTTCAGCAACCCTATTCCCTGGCATGAAATTTTAAGCGATGTTATTCATCTTGGTGCTTTTATATTGATTTTTTATCTTATTAGCGTCGTGATTTTTATGAGGAAAGATATATGTACTTAGCACAAAAGGTGTGGTTATATAATAGATTGCTGTTTTGTTTGTTAACATTAATATTTTTTATGTTTTTTGGATATAGTGTTGCACTATCTAATGAGCCTGATCCGAGATACATTTTGAACAAGGTGCAGGAAAAGTATGATGGTATCGAGGATTATTCCACTACGATGAAAGTAGAAGTGGATATTCCTAATTTTCGTATACCACAAAAGGAGATTAGAATTTACTATAAAAAGCCTGATAAGTTATCAATGAAAACATCTGGCTTTGCAATTTTACCCAGGTGGGGTGTTCTCCCTCTACCATCGGATTTTCTTAAAGAAGGTGCCAAGTTAGAATACAATTGCCGTGAAAGGATTGGTGGAGTTTCATATCATGTTGTTGATGTAATTTCAGTAGAAAAGAAACAGCCGGAGGTTGATATTACCATTTGGGTTAATTCCAAGCGTTGGACTATTGACAAAGTCGTATCTTCTAACAGAGCAGGTAAGTTCGAAATGAGATTTTCTTACGTGAAGATCGATAATTTTTGGCTTCCAGATACCACGATTTTAGAAATAAATTTTGCAAAAGGTGTTCCTGAAATGCGCCGACCGAGTATGAGAGGCTCTTTTGAGAGAGATTTGAGGGATAATATAACTAAGGAAGGTAATATTAATGGAAGAGTCGTAGTTGCTTTTTCAAATTTTTTAGTTAACATTGGATTAGATGACACGTTATTTGAAGGTAAAAAGTAATTTTAAAATATATTTTTAATAAATAACAAGAGTGAGATGTATGACGCTGCTTGAACTAACTATTTTAGGTATTGTTACAGAAGGAGCTTGTCATGCTTACAATGTCGAGAAGGTTATTAAAAAGCGTGGAATACGCGAGAGGTTGGACATTGGATTTTCAACTATCTATTCAACTTTGAAAAAGATGGAAAGTGGAGGTTTCCTCGAAAGCGAGTATGCACCGCAAGAAAAACTTCCCGGGCGACGGGTTTATTCTATAACATTAAAAGGTAAACAAGTTCTGTGTGAGGAATTGAAGAAAGCTCTTTCACAACCCAAGAGAGCGCCGTCACTCTTCGAAATAGGATTGGATTTCGGAAAATTTCTTAGTCGTACTGAGCTGAAAGAATCATTGTCGCTATACGATGTGGAAATTGGCAGATTGATTCAATTAAAAGTTCGTGAAATAACAGGACTTGATAATAAAGATGCATTAAAGAGAGCATTACTGAGCCGCCCTTTAGCGCTATGGCGGGCTGAGCGCAAGTGGATCAGAGAGCTGATGTCGCTACTATAGAAGAACGGGACAGAAAATTTTTTCTTGAAACTCATTTTTTCTACTGCTATTTTGTTTTATGTCTTGGTATGTTGATGATTATTAATTTCAGAAAAAATGGAGGAATTATATGAGCAGCTGGGTTGATTATCTTGTGGCTAATCCTGTAATAGCAATATCTATGGTGATTGTATTTATTCTATTTATTTTTATGGTGCTTCGGAAGTTGATAAAGTGGGCAATTGTCTCTTTTGTTATTTTAGCGCTAGCTGCCGGAATAACATATAAAGATTCGCAGAAACCGGATGTTATAAAGGAGTTGGAGAAGAAAACAGAGAAAGTAATAGAAAGCGGTAGAAAGCAAGTAGGAAAAATTATTAAAAAAGGCAAAAAAGAGACAGCAAAAGCCACCGGGAAAGCAATAAACAAACTTAAAGATAAGGTAAAGGAAAATTGACACGAGCGGGTGGTGAACATAGACCTGTCAGGTTTAATTGCTTACCCCTATCTGAAGTAGAAGAGTCTGCTAAACCTGACAGGTCTTTCTTTTGCGTCGGGAGCTCACTCATAGCGCTTTTATCAAAATACTGATCGCATCGTAAATAATCACTGTGTCACCACAGGAGCGGAGACACAAGTGAAATTTGATTTTTACTGAGATAAATTGCCGAATTTATAATTCGTTATATTTTACTCCTGGAAATTGATCAGGACGTTTGTCTGTATCAGATTTAATTTATCTCGTTATAATTGACAGTAATAATTTATTTTTTTGTGTAAAGTATATATGTTATACAGGTATAAGTAATTAAAAGGAAGGGTGTTCAACATGCCTAATTATCTCCCGGAACCATTTAGAATTAAAGTTGTAGAGCCTATTCACATGATAACTCTTGAAGAGAGAAGGAAGATACTGGAAAAAGCGGGCTATAATGTTTTCAATATACCCTCGGATAAAATTTATATTGACCTTCTCACGGATAGTGGTACGGGTGCTATGAGCGATAGACAGTGGGCCGGTTTAAATTTAGGCGATGAGGCTTATGCACATTGTAGAAACTGGTTTCACTTTGAGAAGACAATTCAGAATTTAACAGGATTGAAATATATAATTCCGACACATCAGGGAAGAGCCGCTGAAAACCTGCTTTTTTCAACAGTTGCTAAAGATGGTATGATAATTCCCAATAATAATCACTTTGATACAACTCGTGCTAATGTTCTTGCAAACAGAGGCGTACCGCTTGATTTAGTAATTGATGAAGGGAAAGACACTTCTCTTGAGTATCCGTTCAAGGGTAATGTGAATATTACAAAACTGGAAAACGTGATTAAAGAGTATGGAAAAGAAAATATTCCTGTGATGATGTTGACTATTACAAACAATTCCGGTGGCGGTCAGCCTGTTTCTATGAAAAACATAAAAGATGTAAAAGAGGTAGTTTCGAGATATGGAATTCCCCTGTTTTTTGATGCATGTCGGTTTGCCGAAAATGCGTACTTTATTAAAATCCGCGAAGAGGGATACGGCAATAAATCCGTAAAAGGGATTGTTAAGGAGATGTTTTCGTATGCTGATGGCTGCACGATGAGCGCCAAAAAGGATGGTCTTGTAAACATTGGGGGATTTATTGCTCTAAACAATGAATCATTGGCGGGTAGGATTAGAGAAAAATTAATTCTAATTGAAGGTTATTTGACGTATGGTGGGCTTGCCGGTCGTGATCTTGAAGCCATTGCAATAGGGCTTCATGAGGTTGTTGATGAAAATTATTTGGCTTATCGCATCGGGCAGGTGAAGTTTTTAGGGGATCTTTTACAGGAAGGAAATGTCCCTATATTAAAACCAACCGGCGGACATGCCGTATATATTGATGCAAGAAAATTTATAGAACACATTCCACAAAGTCAGTTTCCCGGACAGTCTCTTGTTATAAGCATATATTTACAGGCTGGAGTCAGGACTGTAGAAGTTGGTAGTTTGATGTTCGCTCATAAAGACCAAAAGACAGGAGAAATCGTATATCCTGATCTTGATCTTGTCAGATTGGCGCTTCCCCGGCGGGTATATACAAGCGCTCATCTACGGTACGTGGCAGATTCTATTATTAAAATTTACAATAATAGGAAAAACCTGAGAGGGATGAAAATCGTTGAACATGGAGAATCGAGCTTAAGGCATTTTATTGCACGGCTGGACTTTGTAGACTAAATCGCTGGGGATTAATATTTAATTTATCTTCTAATAATTGTAATATATCTGCAAACCTGAATGATACTAAGCGTACAAATATTGAAAATAATTATATTTTTATTTATCAATGTGAATTTATTACTACAACGAGTTTTTACATTGGTAGAAAAGCAACATTGACAAGAATATCAATTTAATTGCCGATATTGGCTCTGAGTATAGATAATTAGACCCCTTTTATAAAATTTTATTGCAAAAATGCTCAACATCCATTCAATGGTTGATTATTCTCTAAAAAGAATATAAGCTTTAAAAGAGTAAAAATTTTTAATCCAATGTTTTATAGAAGGCGTTTTTATTTATGGATTAAGAAGCACCGCCTTTCAATTGAAATGTGTTTCTGATATAAGAGTATATATTAATAGAGCTGAAGTAGATTGAAAATTAAGGAAAAGGCTCGAAGCAAGCTAATTCAGCACGATAATCATTAATCTGTTTTTATTTAATGATCATAACTAGTGTTTATTCATAAGTAAATCTGAATTATCGAAGAGGATTTTGTTAATTGATAAAGACAGGATGAACAAATGGTATACAACGCCAAAGTATAGGATTATTAATTGAAGATTTATCTGGTTTGTATAACTATTACGATGTCCGGATTTTGGAAGGTTTAAGAAATTCCTTTTACGATGCGCTCAGCCTCCATTGCAATAACCAGTTCTTCATTCGTTGGTATAACAAAAACCTTCCTTACGGTAGCCAAGCCATCCCTTGCCTGCACCGAGATTTGATTATTCCCATCCCCAAATGTGAAATCGAGTAGTGAAACAGGATGCTTTTTGCTATGAACCTGCAGAGTAACATCCCGCTCTTTTTCCGAGATTCGTCGTTCGTCTTTAAAATCAAAACCAATTTTTAAAATTATTTTGTTTATTCTTTCAGGCAGTTCTGTTGTATAATTGATTCCATTAAAGATGACATTCTGATCAGGCAGGGAGTTCAGCAGGATGGCGGCGAAATAATACAATTTAAGTGCATAAGCGAAGTTATATTCACCGGCATAGTATTCGGCTTTCTTTGCTATTTCGTAAATAAGCTTCTTTCGTTCATCAAATATTTTCCGGACTTCTGA
>DAOUYY010000094.1 GCA_030665885.1 Fidelibacterota bacterium | reverse complement strand
AAAGGTTAGGTATTTCTCGCCTGTGTAATGTTTCACAACCTAATAATATTGCCTCTCCTATACACAGGTTATTTATTAAGCCAATATCATCTGTTGTCATAAACCATTCATAATTTGCCGAATTTCCTCCTGAAATAATCTCTAATTTTATTCCATATCTATTTTGGATATCATTGGCAATAGAAGATAATCCCTGCATTTTCTCTTCAGTTGGTTTTATTCCCCCATAACAGGCCAGATTTGTTCCTATACCTACCAGACTAATGCTTTCCAGACATATTGTTTCCTCTACTGTTTTTTCCAGATCAGAAGGCATAATACCCTCTCTTAAATCGCCCATCTCTACCATCAGAACTACTTTATGATTTTTGCCCTGTTCCACTGCATATTTAGAAAGCTGTTTCATTACCGAGATCTCAGAATTAAGGCTTATATCTGCGTAACTGACAACATTCTCTGCTTCACTAATCATAGGCGTACGTATTAATATGAATTGAGCCTCTATCCCAGTCTTTCTCATCTTAGATATATTTGCAATCCGGGAATCACCTATAGAGTTTATTCCGCCTTCAACTAAGGTATTTGCGATCTCAGGTGATCCCAGAACTGCCTTCGTCACCGCAGTTATGGAAATACCTTTGTAACCGAATAAATCTCTTAATTCTTTTACATTGTGTCCTATCTTTTTGAGTTCTATCTCAAGTCTGGGTACTGTCATCCTAAATTACTTAAAATCATATCTTTTTATCGCAGCTTGGACTATTTCACCAAGCAACTCTTTACCACTTTTCCCTTCTGCAACAGACATAAAACCAATATAACTATGAGGTTTCTCTTTTGGTGTACACATCAGGCCAGCAAAAGGATTTCCCTCCAAAAGGACAGGGCCTTCCTCTGTCAATATCGTATCTATCCTTCCATAATCCCTGAAACCCAACTCTTTGTAAGCCCTTGTTACCAGCAATTGCATTTCATTCACCTCTACTGAACTTAATCTTGCAGGACAAAAAAAGTTGTCATCATCTATTTCCTTCTTATCATACGTTAAAGTAAGATCTCCTTCCTTGTAAACAATCTCCAGAGGAGGAAGTACTCTTACATCATTATCGTTACCCAAAACACCAAATGTTACTTCTCTCCCTTTTAAGAATCTCTCAATTAATACAGGCTGCCCTATCGCTTTGTATCTATCTACCACACCACTAACTAATTGATCATAACTCTCAATCACAGATTCTTTGGTTATTCCAGCACTCCCTCTTCCAGCGATAGGTTTTATAAACAAAGGATATTCGATTGGCGGGTTTTTCATGAAAATCAGGCAATCCTCCTCAGTTCTCGCTACATAGAAAGGCGAAGTTGGTAATCCTGCATGCTGCCATATCCTTTTTGCGAGCGATTTATCTGTCGCAAGAGCTATTGCAAATGGATCAGAACCAACATAGGGAATTTCAAGTTCTTCCAAGATTGCTGCTTCCACCAGACTCGAAACATTAAATACAATATCAACATTTGCCCCTTTTATATCATCAATGATACTTGATCCCCAATTTATTGTTACAACATCGTATCCAGCCTCAGTCAAAGCCCTTTCATGATGTGTCACTTCTTTATGTGTTTCGTTAACAACTACATCAGTACCTGCAAATTTTCCCTGAAGCGTGAAATTTCCTCTTTTTTTGTTCAATAAACCTATTCTTAAATTACTCATATTCAAATAACCGCCTCTTTAATGCAATTTACTCTCTCTTTTTCATATATAGGTTCTTTGGTTTTTGGGTTTATGGCATAGCAAGCCCCATTGATCATCTTGGTACAAATTTCACCTTTAGCATATCTATTACCCATAAGATCTGGAGCATCCAAAAGACCTATCTCTACTGCTTTACATAGGATATTCGGGTCTGTCAATGGTTCTTTTGAATGTCCTAATGATTTAATAGCATCAATTAATAGAAAAGCTTCTTCTTTTAACTTATATTTTCTTGCTTGCACATCTGGATCCATACTCATATCAGGAACTCCCATTTTGTAATTTTTTATAATTTGTTGAACCATTTTAGAACTTTCTATTACAACACTAGGTTTAGCAATATAGCATCCTTCACAGTATCCTACAACATGTACGATATCAGGATCTAAATTCATTGCAAGATAAATAGAAGATACCAACTGACCCTTTGCCATATCAAGATCAGGGGGAAAACTTAATAAACCACTTCTGACTTGTCTATAGGTCTTAAAATTGTCATCGTGTAAAGATTCGATTAATTCAACCTTTGCAAGTATCTTTGCCAGATCCATTTTTGGAGAAGTACCTCCTGGAGTGTTGAACATATATTGTGAAACGTAGTATTTCACACCAATTTGTTTAGCATTATAAGCAGCAATATAGGCCATGGCAACCGCAATCGTGTCATGTGCTCTTCTTAAGCTCCAATGATGTGATTCATTTACTTCTACGGGAATTCCTCTTTCAGCATGCCACTTCATTAATTCCTGATTCTCATGTATGGAATCTTTTAATAGTCTATTACTTCTTTTATCTAATACGTTATACCACATTAAGGGAACTGCACACCATGCATTATTTATTGTTTCAACATAAATATCAGCCATTTTAATTAAATCATTTGTTCCAGAATAGCATCTGACTAAAGGATAATTTCCACAGCGAGATGCTTTATAAATTCTCTTCAAATCTTCAGGAGTTCTAATTGGAACTCCTCCGTCTCCTTTTATTTCTGGTTTCTGAAGCTCCGGGTGAAAGAAATACTCTTGAGCATCTTGGTCAGGTCCTATAGAAATAACATCCAATATTCTTGCTTCAGCTATTTCCTTTACACCTTCAATTGTTTCTTCTAAATTAGGTAATCCAAAATGGTGACGTAAAATTGGCCTTTTCCATTTAATTCTCTCAACTAAATTATCAGGAAACTCTATAGACATTTTTAATTCTTTTCCAGTTAGATATTTAATTATGACATCTTTTGATTCTCCCCCCTTGAATATTTTATCAAAAATATTGATTTGTTCAGCTATTTCTGCTGTTGATGAGGTCCCTCCGAAAATATACTTTCTGTTTGTCAATCCAGCTTTTTTAACAGCATCTCTAAATTGAACTAATAGTTCTTTTGCAGTTTCCGGGCTCAATCTATAACTAATAGCAACAACATCTGGATTAACTCTCTTTATTTCTCGTATAAATTTTCCAATAGAGTTTGCAGGTCCTAAATAATAAGTCTCATATCCCAAATCCTTAGCAATATCAAAGAAATTTAAAATACCTGCAACATGAATATCTTTACCTAAAGCTCCTCCTATTATTTCCATTGAATCACCAGTTATTTGTAAAAATATTTAAATACTTTTATTTTTCCCCACGTATATAATATAACATGCTAACATATATTTTACCATACTCTTATGAACCTGCATATCAATTAGATATAACGTTTTGCGCATTTGTGAAATGCCAAGTGTTCTTACACTTTCTTTAATATATTACGCTATCCCTTTGTTCTTTCTAATTCGATCTTCAACTTTTGAATCTCTGCATATTCTTCATTACGCTTTCCGAAATCAGGAAAAGACTTTTCTTGATTCGCCCTGAATTCTCTTCTCTATCTGTAAAGCATCTCTCTATATAGTCCTAAATTGTCTGTAACTTCACTAACACTTTATCCAAAACCCATTGCCAATTGGACTGCTTCAATCCTATATTATTCTTTACTAAATTTTCTTATTCTTTTAATTCCTCCCATTGATACCTATCTTTCTTTATCTTCAACAATTTAGTAACTTATCTCGCTGTTCACTTTAATAATGCAAGATTAATATTTATTTTAATTTTTATTAACATAGTGAAAATGTTATTTAAGTAACTTTTTGAAATTGGCATATATTTTGACATTATTCCTGATTATTATTTAACCGATTAAAATGGATTAATCAAATCTTTTATTTCCCTTTAGAATTATCAATAAATTATTAATGAAGATGGAGAAAATATATTATGTTAGGTAGTAAAATGATAAATAAGGAGCGGCAAGAATGGGAATCTTCGACCTTGAAAACCTTATTGGACAAATATCCTGAAAGGAAAATGAATTTCACTACTGGTTCCTGGATTCTAACAAATAAGATAAATATTTCTTGATAAATACTTTTAATTTTTAAAACTTTCATCAGTTAATAGGATTCGTATAGAGAGAAATAAAAACATTATGAAATCCCCGACCATTTTGATCATAAAAATGGGTTCAACATACAGGAAATTGAAATCACAAATAGGTGATTTTGATTTGTGGATCAGGCAATCAGTTAATAATCAAAATATTCGATGGAAAATGAAATCAGTTGCTCAGATTGAACCTAGAAAAATTGTATCTTTTCAGGGAATAATACTAACCGGAGCACATGCGACGTTAACACAGCATTATCAATATCTTGATGGAATGAAGCGAGTGATTGAAAATATTATTGAGCATAAAATCCCTACTCTTGGAATCTGTTTTGGACATCAAGTAATCAATAAAATTTTAGGTGGTGAAGTTATTACAAATCCGCTTGGTCCTGAAATTGGTGTATCAAAGATTCAACTTACAATAGATGGAATTATAGACCCAATTTTTAAAGAATTGTCTGGAGGGAAGATTAAAGTTTACTCCTCGCATGTAGATGTTGTGTCAAAGATTGGTGATGGTGTGATATCCCTGGCGTGGAATGAACAGACACAATTTCAAGCGACAAAATATGGGAATTTTATTTATACCGTACAGTTCCATCCTGAGTATAATAGACAAATCATGGAATTTTACATTAAACAGAATTGGAGTTTAATAAAAACCGGACATTTACGGAATCCGCTTTTCATTTTGCATCCTGATGAAATACTGAAAGCCAGTAAAAAGATTGTAAAGAGTAAGAGAATATTAGAGAATTTTATCCGATTTATTTTTCACTTAATTAAGTGAAATATGGAAGCAGTCATTAGTCATCCCTGGAATGTTACAATTCAAAAGGCAAAGGAAATACAACTTTCTCTAAGCAAGAGAGTTCTACTAAAACCACTTTTAAAGAAAGTTCTACTCTTAGCAGCCGTAGATGTATCATATACACGCTGGGATAAACAAGGATATGCAGTTTTGGGAATTTTCTCTATTAGATATGACAACTCAGATGGACTTATTAGAATCAAAGAAGAAGTTATTTACACAAGAAAAGATAGAGTTAATTTCCCTTATGTGCCTAGTTACTTGAGTTTTAGAGAAATTCCAATGCTCTTGCCGCTCTTTGAAAAAGTTGATATTAAACCTGATGTTCTGCTTGTTGATGGTGTGGGAATTGCCCATCCAAGAAGATTTGGACTTGCAGCGCATTTGGGTGTTTTATATGATATTCCTTCAATTGGCTGTGCAAAATCCAGGCTCGTTGGAATGTATGAAGAACCCGCTGTAAAAAAAGGTAGTTTAACGAAATTGGTTTTTAAGGGAGAAGAAGTGGGAGTTGTTTTAAGAAGTAAAGATAATTGTAAACCACTGTTTGTATCACCTGGTAATAAATGTAATGTTGGGAGTGCAGCAAGAATAGTATTAAAATGTTGCAGTAAATATCGTTTAGCAGATCCTATACGCAGGGTTGACGCAATCTCAAAAGAGATAAGAAAGGGAGATAATAGGAGCAGTGTCAGTAGGCATTTAACAGCAGGCAGTTTACCCTGTGGAATGGCGAAGCCTATTCAAAAGGGTGGCAGTAAGCAGTAGGCAATATAGTAATCAATCTTTAAGTTATTCCGATGGGACAATAGAAAGGGGAGAGAAGTAAGATGAAAAGAATCTATCGTAGTAAAACTCAGAAAATAATAGGTGGTGTTTGTGGCGGATTTGGAGAATATTTTGATATTGATCCTGTAATTATTCGAGTAATATGGTTTATTCTTTTGCTAGGTGGCGTAGGTGTGCTTGCATATATTATTGCATGGATAATTATTCCTATAGAGCCTGAAGATTTTAATCATGGAAGGACTGAAGAAATAAAAGTTGATGGAAGTAAAAAAGCTATTAACAGTAACACTCGGATGTTTTGGGGTATTGTTTTAATTATAATTGGTATATTATTTTTTATGAGAGAAATGTGGTATTTTAATAATGTATTTGAACAAGTATTTAGATTTGGTTGGAGATACTTTTTCCCGGCTTTAATTATTTCTCTTGGGGTATATGTAGTGCTTAAAAGTAGTAAAAATGAATATAAAAAGAACAAAGAATGAGGTGCTGATGTTTTTTATTTCAAATTTTCCTTCTTCAAACCGTGAAATTATAAATAATTAAAAACTTGTATTAATTGCTCTCATTTTATCTTGCATTCAACAACTAATGAATAAGAAAAATAAATCCATTTTTTGTACAATTACTATATACTTTATAATCACTGAAGATTTAGGATTTGAAATTCTTCATCAGGTCAATGAATGCCCACTATTCATTTCAGGTTTCCCAAACGCCTGTTTTTAAATACTTATCAATCGACTTAGCTGCAACACGTCCGTCTCCCATCGCCAATATAACCGTTGCAGAACCTCTAACGATATCACCGCCTGCAAAAACTCCTTTTTTGGATGTCATTCCCGTTTTGAGATCGGCAATAATATTACCCCACTTGTTACATTTAAGATCCGGAATAGTCTGAGAAATTAGTGGATTTGAGCCATTGCCAATTGCAACAACGCCCAGTTCAATGTCAAAAAGAAATTCGGAACCTTCAATAGGTATGGGTCTTCTGCGACCTGAAGCATCGGGTTCCCCCAACTCCATACGAATACATCTTGCCTGTTTAACCCATCCGTCATCGTCACCAATGTATTCAATAGGAGCTGTTAGTAAATGGAATTCTATCCCCTCTTCTTTTGCATGTTGAATCTCCTCATCCCTGGCAGGCATTTCCTTTTCAGTACGACGATATAACACAATTGCTCTCTCTGCTCCGAGTCTCTTTGCTGTCCTTACGGAATCCATTGCCACGTTTCCGCCACCAACAACAACTACCTTTTTGGCTATTTTAATAGGTGTATCTGCATTAGGAAAATCGTAAGCCTTCATAAGGTTTACACGGGTCAAATATTCATTTGCTGAATATATACCATTCAAATTTTCACCAGGAATATTCATAAACCAGGGCAAGCCGGCTCCTGCTCCAATGAATATCGCATCGTACCCCTCTTTGTTTAGCAATTCATCAACGGTAAGAGTCTTTCCAACGATGAAATTTTTAACGAATTTTACACCCGTTTTTTCAATATTGCCGATTTCCTTTTTTAACAGAGCTTTGGGTAATCGAAATTCGGGAATACCATAAACAAGAACGCCACCTAATTCATGGAGAGCTTCATATATAGTTACATCATATCCCCATTTGATAAGGTCACTGGCACAAGTTAAACTAGCAGGACCACTTCCCAAAAGCGCAACCTTTTTTCCATTTTTGGGAAGTACTTTGGGCATCTCGAATTCTCTGTGTGCCATTTCATAATCAGCAGCAAACCTTTCCAGTCTGCCGATAGACACAGGTTTATACTTTTTCCCAAGTATGCAAGTAAGTTCGCATTGGACTTCCTGAGGACAAACACGTCCGCAAACAGCGGGTAAGAGATTGTCTTCTTTGATAATATCAATAGCACCAAAAAAATCTCCGTCCGATATTTTAGAGATAAATTTCGGAATGTCAATATTTACAGGACATCCGTCAATACATAGTGGTTTTTTACACTCAATACATCTAATAGCTTCGAGCATTGCAGTGTCTTCATCGAAACCGAGATTGACCTCATTAAAATTAGAACGCCTTTCAACAGCATCCTGCTCTGGCATCACCTGCCGCGGGATAGCCATTTTTTCTTTCTTCGTGAGTTCTAGTTTCTTTTTAATAAGTTCTTCTATCTTGGACACATCATTCCCTTATATTTGAAAATTATATTTTTACTTTTTTTATTTCTTTACCAAGTCGACAATCTTCCTCGAATTTTTTCAGAGATGTTCTTTCTTCATCAATGTAAATTTTCTGTCTATTTTCCAATACACTAAAATCTACCTGATGACCATCGAACTCAGGACCGTCAACGCACACAAAAACGGTTTTTCCTCCAACGGTGGCTCGACATCCACCACACATGCCTGTAGCATCAATCATTATGGAATTTAAGGAAACCATAGTTGTGATATTCAAAGGACGGGTCATTTCAGACACAGCTTTCATCATAGGTAGAGGACCAATAGCTAAAATAAAATCTACTTTTTTTCCTTCATCCAAAAGTTCCTGAAGCGCATTAGTAACAAAACCTTTTTTACCGTATGAACCATCATCTGTGGTTATAATAACTTCATCGGTACGGTCTGCCATTTCTTTTTCAGTGATAACAAGATCCCTGGTTCTTGCCCCTATAATTGAAATTACTTCATTACCAGCTTCCTTAAGTGCTTTAGCAATAGGTAAAGCTTCCGCTGTGCCAACTCCTCCACTAATGCAAACAACTCTTCCAAACTTATCTATGTGACTGGGTTTACCTAAGGGACCAGCAAGATCATGGATGTAATCGCCCGCTCCAAGCTTATTCAAGTGTTTTGTAGTTTTTCCAATCCCTTGCACAATAATGGTTATAGTTCCATCATTGATATCTGCGTCTGCAATAGTAATAGGAATTCTTTCTCCTAGCTCATGAACCCTTAAAACTACGAATTGACCAGGTTTTCTTTTTTCAGCAATGTATGGGGCTTTAATTTTAAATAATTTAATATCAGGAGCAATAAACTCTGCATTAACAATTTTATTCATCATCAATCATTCTGCCTTTATTAATTATCTTAATCATCTTCTTCTATAAGAAAAAAGGAAATTATCAAAATAAATTAATATGAACAAAACAAATTTGTGGCTTTTTAATTTATCTTCATGCCTTTGTACATAATGGCTGAGTAGTCACCTTTTTCATTTGTAAAAACTAATGGCTGATGACTACCAATGCCTCAAAGGCTTTTGATATTCTTTGTCCTTAAAAACAATTCCCATTGTCGATTGTTCCGAATAGCTATACTTTTTATTCTCGATATTGATTATAACATTTCAAATTGTTTTCATATTTTGGAATATCTTATTATAACTGTTTTGAGCATCAATAACGTATAAGTATATTGGCATTGTTTTTGTCTTTATCTAAAATTCAATAGAAGGATTTTTAATCAATTTAAATAGAGATTAAATAGTAAAAAAAAATTCTGGAGGTTTATATGAATTATGTCAAAATGGTGATTGAAGAGTTACATTCAAAATATCCATGGGAGAAAGAGTTTCTTCAAGCTGCTACTGAAGTTCTTGAATCTTTAGATGCCGTAGTTGAAAAAGATCTGATATACAAAGAAGAAAA
>DAOUYY010000193.1 GCA_030665885.1 Fidelibacterota bacterium | reverse complement strand
AAAAAGCACTTTGGAAACGACTTTATCCATTGCAATAGCGCATCCCTCAACTCCTGAACCATTAAATTTAAATCCCATTGTCTCAAGAATTCCCGATACTACTCCATTTTCACCACTTCCTCCATGAAGAGCATTGAAAATAAAGTCTGCTGACTGAACATCAGGACAGCTTAAGAGCTCAACCAGATTGCTTTCACCATTTTCAAACAAATCCGGTGTTGGATCTATACGATGCTCAACTTGTTCCAAAGGTAAAATAGTATCTAAGCAAATCACATCATGACCGTTTTCCTCTAACGTTTTAGCAATGTTATCACCACTGAGAAGCGAAATTTCCCTTTCTGAAGATATTCCTCCTTTTAGAACTACTATTTTCATTGAGACTCCATTTCTTCTATCAATTTAGCCGCATACAGTAAATTTTCAACTATATAATCAGGAGCTATCCTCCAATTCATAGTTTCTTCTTTTTTATCAATACCGGTCTGAACAAGGACCGTCTTGCAGCCTGCTTGAGCACCCGTTTCAATATCTTTTTCTGAATCACCGATAAAATATGATTTTGATGTATCAATTTTAAAATCATTTACTGCTTTAAAGATGTTTCCGGTCTTCGGCTTCCTGCATAAACAATTATCATCCGGATGATGAGGGCAAAGGTATATACCATCAAGAATTACACCAGATTTTAAAAGCTCTTTCTTAAGAAATTCATGGATTTTTTCAACTTCATCCTGAGTAGTCAATCCCCTTGCAATTGCGGATTGATTTGTAATTAAAATTAGTTTAAAACCAAGTTTCTGTAAAATCTTGAGCGCTTGAGGAGTGAAAGAAAACATCCTAAAATCAGAAAGATCTTTAATATAATCTCGGCTATCACTATTTAATGTTCCATCCCGGTCTAAAAATATTGCTCTATTCATAATCTTTTGTAATCTATTTATTATAGTCAAAAATGAAAAGTGAAATCAGGCAGTCCGGAATTGGATTGAATATTGACTATTTATTATTGATTAGCTCGCCCTGCTGGGGCTTTTATTACCTTTCCGTTGAAGATGAGCTGACGTTTTATGGTTTGGCTTATAAGATGGAGACTCATAGGGTCGACCTATTTGTAAAAACATGTACATATAGCAATTTAGCCCCAATTCGATCGGTGCGAACTAAAATCCGATTTATTATCTACAATTGTCAATTTTTTGATTATCCCTAATATATCGTGCACTATTTCAATAGTACGCACCTATGGCGCTCTGTTTTACGTTGATTAATTTACTACAATTAGTCTGCCCCGCTGGGGCTTTTATTAATTTTCCTGCGAAGATGGATTAACGATTTATATCTGGGACTGCAAAATGGAGACCCGTGGGGTCGAAATATTTGTAGAAAATATCCACACATAGCAATTTAGCCACGATTCAATCGGGGCAACCTGAAACCCCTTAATATATCCACAATTCGTTCTGCAGTATGACCATCCCATAATTCTGGTATCTTGCCTACTTTTTTCTCTCCATCTAAAATAGAAATCGCTCGATCCAATATCTTCTCCGGATCAGAGCCGACAAGTTCATTAGTGCCTTCACTGATCGTTATAGGTCGCTCAGTATTTTTTCTTAATGTCAAACATGGAACACCAAGCACTGTAGTTTCTTCCTGGATTCCACCAGAATCTGTAAGCACAAGTGCTGCCTCTTTCTGCAACTTTAAAAAATCCAAATAACCTAATGGTTCTGTGATTTTAAGATTTGGAGTATTTTTTAACTTTGTATCTAATCCAAACTCTCTGAGCATTTTTTTAGTGCGGGGATGCATCGGAAAAATTACAGGTAATTTTTTCTGTATCTCTGCTAATACCTCAAATATATTCTTAAAAACACTGTTTTGATCAACATTCGACGGGCGATGAAGTGTAACAAGTACAAATTTTTTAGATTCAAGGTCGAAATCCGCTAGAGTATCGAATTCCTCAATACGACGTAAATAGTAATTAAGCGAATCTATCATAGTATTTCCCACAAAGAATATCTTCTCCTGTGGAATTCCTTCACTTTCCAAATTTACATCTGCTTCTCTACAGGTAGTAAAAAGGTAATCTGAAATATTGTCAGTAACAATTCTATTAATCTCCTCCGGCATAGACCAATCGCGACTTCTTAAACCCGCTTCTATATGCCCCGCTTTTATATGTAATTTAACTGCTACTAAAGAACAAGCTACCGTTGAATTAACATCACCTGCTACTAGTACAAGGTCAGGTCTATCTTCCAATATCGCTTTTTCATATTTAATCATAATTTTCCCAGTCTGCTCACCGTGCAATCCTGAACCTACTCCAAGGTATATGTCTGGTTTCGGTAATTCCAGTTCTTTAAAAAAAATGTGAAACATTCTATCATCATAATGCTGTCCTGTATGCACAAGTCTGCAATGGAATGTTTCCGGAAATTTTTTCATAGCACGATAAATTGGTGCCGCTTTCATGTAATTAGGACGAGCTCCGACAATCAAGTCAATTTTCATTTAAATCCTCTCACCTTCAGATATAATACACACAAGTTTACTATAAAGAAACAGCGAAATATAAGCATAATACTCTTTGATTTGAAGGAAACTCTGAATTGTACCTTTTACTGCATAAAAAATAAAAAATTATCAGTATGTGTATTGTCTCGAATAGGATTTTAAAATAGACATTTCCTTGAAGATAAGTCGGAGTAAAGATGAAATAAGAGAAAAGTAGTTACAATCTAAAATATTTCCCACTTCAAATCTAGATAGCAACCCATAGTAAAAACTAAGTTTGTACGATTTCCGCTCATATGACAATAATTGCGAATGCTTTGATAATTAGTTGCAAACCGTTGTAACCGCCGGTGATAAAATCCAGATCGCCGTCAGTATCGAGATCGATGCACACGCCCATTTCAGCATCAAGGTAAGAAACAGGTGCAAAAATATCCAGTCCCTAATGAAATGATGGATTGCTCGCGCTGCCGTTGTTCATAAAATAGAACGGCGGTTCATTAATACTACCGAGTATCAGGTCAAAATCACTGTCAGCATCCAGATCAGCAAAACGGGGCTGGGAAAAAGGTAACGAGGGAATGCCGCTGGGATTAAATATCAGGTCATTCTGCTGCCAGAGTTGGGCATAAATCCCCGGAGCAAGGAGAAAAACCCCGGATAACACTTTCAGAAGAAACAAACCAGGTTTAGGGTAGATTTTCCTCATGTTTTCTCTCCTTATGCATAAAAAGATTTATAAATATAGTTACAACAAAATCAGATGATGTTTTATTATCTTGCGGATAATTTAAATGTGATTACATCACCATCTTGTACTATATAAGATTTCCCTTCAATGTGCACAAAACCCTGTTCTTTCATTAGAGCTTCAGACTTGGTTTTTTCAACATCAGCCCAATGACGAACTTCCGCTTTAATGAATCTGTCCTCGAAACTTGAATGAATGACAGAAGCCGCTTTATTTGCAGGTGTTCCACTGGGAACTGTCCAAGCCTGACATATATTAGATTCAACAGAAAAAAATGTAATTAGCCTTAGAAGTGTATAGCCAGCTAGGATTAGTTTAATTAAGCCTGTTTCCTGAATGTGCCATTCTTTCATTAGAAGATCACGTTCATCTGTTTCCAATTCAGTCAATTCCAGTTCAAGATTTGCTGAAAGGATAAGGAAAAGGTTTCCGGATTCCATAGCAAACTTTTCAAAATTTTTAGTTACTTCAGATTTTTTCCCTAACGTGGCTTCATCTTCTGAAATATTTCCCACAATTAGAATGGGCTTCCTTGAGAGCAGGGACAATTCTTTGATAAAATATTCTTCTTCCGGGTGTGCATGATAACTCTTTGCTGGTTTTCCTTTTTGTAGAAGTTCCTTGATCTCTTCTAAAATTGTGATCTGTTTTTTGAGTTTCTCATCACCGGCTTTTGTATGCTTGGCGATTTTATGTATACGATTTTCGACAACTTCAAGGTCTTTTAGCAGGATTTCCGTTTCAACGATTTCAAAATCCCTTTTAGGGTCCAAAGTATCACTGATGTGTGCTACGTTAGGATTTTCGAAACATCGTACAAGATGGATTATAGCATCAACTGCTTGAATGTGACTGAGAAATTGGTTACCCAATCCCTCTCCGTTTGAAGCTCCTTTTACTAATCCCGCAAGGTCGACAAACCTAAGTGTCGTAGGTATTATCTTTTCCGGTTTGTAGATTTTAGCAAGGGTATCAAGCCGTTTGTCCGGCACTTCAACAACACCAACGTGTGGATCAATTGTACAAAAGGGGTAACTTTCCATAGGAACCTGAGCGTGTGTCAGTGCATTGAAAAGGGTTGATTTACCGACATTAGGTAGTCCTACAATTCCGCATTTAAATCCCATAATTTTGCGAGCCCCCATTTTAGATTTGTTAAACTGACATAATGAATCTATCAGAATATAAATAAAAATTCTCACTTGGTACATAGTTTATTTTAAGCGGTTGATTTGATCGGATTTAATTCTACTTGCTCAACTATTGTAAAATATTTATATTTGTACCTGCTTGAGTAATCGAGCAATTGACAAAGGAGCCATAGTTTCCCGACGTGTCGGAATTAGAGCACCTGCTTGTCCGGCGCCTGCCTGTCGTAACGACCTACCTTTCGTATTCATCCTTCGTAGTACTACGGAGAATGGACAACGGTAGACAGGCAGTGCAGACAGGTAGTGTAGCGAAGACGGACCTATCACGCCGGAAGTTGTCCCGATAGGATCGGGATTGGCTCTGAATACAAGCGGTTTTTTTGAAAAGGGATTGATATTACAAGGAGCCATAGTTCAATTGGTTAGAGCACCGGCCTGTCACGCCGGAAGTTGCGGGTTCGAATCCCGTT
>DAOUYY010000046.1 GCA_030665885.1 Fidelibacterota bacterium | reverse complement strand
GAATGGAGATCAACTTGAACAGCTAATCGCTAAAGTGTATCAGCGAAAACTAACTCCTTATCATATTGCGGATGAAATCACTGAAAAGATCTTAAGAGGAGAAGGATGAAACCACTGATTACACAGAATACACAGATTTTTACCTCTCTGAATTTCCTATTCGCCACGAAAAATCGAGATACCAGTGTAAATTCTTGTGTAATTTCCGTGGTTAAATAGTTTATAGGAGGTTTAGTGAATAAAGAAGTTTGGAAGGAAAAACAAAAAACATGCAAAGAACGAGATTTTAGATTTACTACAGTTTCAGACTTGCCTGTAAAGCCGCTTTATTTACCTGACGACATTAGAGATTTCGATTATGATAAAAAGTTGAGTTATCCTGGAGAATTTCCATTTACACGCGGTGTATATACTAACATGTACAGGGGAAGACTCTGGACGATGCGCCAATTTTCTGGCTTTGGCACAGCTAAAGACACTAATGAACGATACAAATATCTTTTAAAATACGGTCAGACCGGATTATCTGTAGCTTTTGACTTCCCAACACTTTATGGGCGAGACTCTGACGATCCATTCTCACAAGGTGAAGTTGGGAAATGTGGTGTCGCAATTGATACTCTCAGAGATATGGAAATCCTTTTTGATGGTATTCCTCTGGATAAAATATCGACCTCAATGACAATCAATCCACCGGCAGCTATTCTTCTGGCAATGTATATAGTAGTTGGTGAAAAACAGGGAGTACCTGCTGAGGTTTTAACCGGTACTATTCAAAATGATATGTTGAAAGAGTATCAGGCGCAAAAAACATGGATATATCCACCAGAACCTTCTTTACGGATTATTACGGATATTCTTGAATATTGCTCGGAGCATGTGCCAAAATGGAATACAATATCGATTTCTGGTTATCATATAAGAGAAGCAGGTTCTACAGCATTACAAGAACTCGCATTTACTTTGGCAAATGGCCTTACTTATGTTGAATATGGTATCAAGGCAGGATTATCAGTGGATAAATTCGCTCCAAGGCTTTCTTTTTTCTTTAATTCCCACTTAGACTTTTTTGAGGAAATTGCTAAATATCGAGCAGCACGAAGAATTTGGGCGAAGGTGATGCATGATAAATATAGATCACAGAATCCTCGCTCTTACTTAATGAGATTTCATACCCAGACAGCAGGATGTACCCTTACTGCACAACAGCCTGAGAATAATATTATACGAACAGCATTTCAGGCATTGGCAGCAGTATTAGGCGGAACCCAATCCCTGCATACGAATTCGATGGATGAGACATACGCCTTGCCAACTGAAAGAGCAGTAAAAATTGCGTTGCGGACTCAGCAATTGATTGCCCATGAAACTGGTGCTGCAAATACGATTGACCCTCTTGGTGGATCTTATTATGTAGAAGCTTTGACTGATGAGCTAGAGAAACGTACTTATGAATATTTTGACAAAATCGATACATTGGGTGGTGTTGTTCCGGCAATTGAAAAAGGCTTTTTCCAAAGAGAGATTTCTCGAAGCGCTTATGAATATCAACGAGCACTAGAACATAAAGAAAAGTACCACGTCGGTATTAATATATTTGAAGAAGAGGAAGGGGCAGATATTGAGATTTTAAAGATTCCCGAAGAGATTGAAAAGAATCAAATTGAAGAACTTAAAGAAGTTAAAAAACAGCGCAACAGTGCGAAAGTGAAAAGAGCCTTGAAGCAGCTCCACGATGCAGCTAGGAATGGCAATAACTTGATGCCTCGAATCCTCGATTGTGTACGAGAGTATGCAACACTCGGAGAGATGTGTAGTACTCTAAAGGAGGAGTTTGGTATTTATCACGAACCGATAATATTTTGAGGGAAGCAATAAGAAAATGACAAAGGACAAATATTTAATATCTGATAAAAATCCAAAATTTCTAATAAGAAGTGAGAAGTAAAATGACAAATTTCAAATATCTAATTTCTAGTAAAAATCCAAATGAAAAATTTTAAAAAAATTCAAGCAGATGTGATTTTGATATTTGGATTTTGACATTTTATTAGAAATTATGTAATTAGGATTTATAAATTTTAATAAAGGGTTTTTGAATCTGGATAGTAATAATAAAAAAGATGTAAATAAAGACTTGAAAAAATCAGAGAAATTATTTGATTTGGAAGAACGAACTGCTAAATTTGGTGAGGATATAATAGAATTTGCTAAAAAAATTCCGAAAAATTCTATAATATTAACTTTGATTACACAATTAGTTAAAGCAGGAACAAGTGTTGGTGCAAATTACTCTGAAGCTGATTGTGCTGAATCCAGAAGGGACTTTGAACACAAAATTGGAATCTGTAAAAAGGAATCGAAAGAATCAAAATTTTGGTTGAGAATGATTGCCAAAGCAGTTCCTGAATTAAAAGAAGAAGCAAAGGTTCTATGGAAAGAAGCAAATGAGTTGAATTTGATTTTTTCATCAATAATAATTAAATCAAGAAGAAAAAGTGTAAGTAAATGATAAATTTCTAATATCTAATTTCTAATAAAAATTCAAATGTCAAATTATCAAAAAGGACTCTCGTTCCCAAACCCCAATTTGGGAATGCTGTAACATTTATTTATCATTAGGTATTTGAGTTTCGAAATTTAATATCATTAGACATTAGGATTTAGGGTTTTATTTGTTATTAGAAATTAGGATTTAGAAATTATCTCCATAGGAGGTTTTTATGGATAAAAAGATTAGGATTTTAATCGGAAAACCGGGATTAGATGGGCATGACCGTGGTGTAAAAGTTGTTGCGGCAGCATTAAGAGATTCCGGGATTGAAGTAATCTATACTGGATTACATCAGACCTGTGAGAGCATTGTTGAGGCTGCAATTCAAGAGGATGTGGATATCATCGGGCTGTCAATCCTGTCAGGTGCTCACATGACAATATTTCCCAAAATCATCAATTTATTAAAGCAAAGAGAAGCAGAGGATATCATTGTTATTGGAGGTGGTATTATCCCTGAAGAGGACATAAAGAAGCTTAATGAAATGGGTGTAAAAAAATTATTTACTCCAGGAACTTCTACAAAAGAAATTATCAAATATGTCAAGTCTATAGTGCAAAAAACATGACTTCGCCCCAAAAAATTGAGAAGGTTGATGAATATTGGAGAAGAGATTAAGATACAAGGACAGGGAATATTATGGAAGAAAAAGGATTCATACAACCATTGACCAGCAGATTCTTCTGAATCCTTTGAAGTATATAATGACTAGATAAAGGACGATTAAGATTTAGTATATGAAAGGTTACAAACACAAATATTGGCGAAAGCCTCTAGACCTTGGCGAGATGAAAGTCCCAAAAGGTGAAATTCATATACTAAAAGATAGATGTAAAGGATGTGGTTTTTGTATAGAATATTGTCCAAAAGATGTGTTAGTAATGTCAGATGAGTTTAATGCTAAAGGGTATCATCCTCCTCGTGTTGTAAACGAAGAAGATTGTGTCAACTGTGGTCTATGTCAATTGATCTGTCCAGAGTTTGCTATCTGGAGTACTTTAAAAGAAGATATAAAGGAAGAAGTTGGCTAAATGTCTATTAGCACTTTCAAATTTATTTAGGACTGTGATATATAATTTGAATAATATTTCAGTAGTGTAATTTTGGAGCACGTGCTTTTAATAAGACTGGAGTCATGACTGAATTTTATTGGAGTGATATTCAAGAGTAAGTAGTATGACTAATATCGATGATATTATAGATAGAGAAGGTGTATGTCTCAAGATTGCTGAAATAGATGCTAAATTTAGAATAAAAAAAATAGACAGCTCTCCCTGCCGGGTTGCTTGTCCTGCTGGTGTAAACGTTAAAGCATACCTTGGATTGATAGCCCTTGGGAAGTTTGAACAAGCTCTGGAGGTGGTCAAGAAGACTAACCCTTTCCCGGGGATCTGTGGAAGAATATGCACTTATCCTTGTGAGAGTGAATGCCGCAGGAGTGAAATCGATGAGCCGATTGCAATACGTGCTCTTAAACGGTTTATTGCAGATTATGAGCTTAAGCACGCAAAAGGGAAGAAAACAAAACCCATTAAAAGAACAAAGAGGGAGAAAATTGCTATTATAGGTTCGGGTCCTGCAGGTCTT
This sequence comes from Fidelibacterota bacterium, assembly GCA_030665885.1. Taxonomy (GTDB): domain Bacteria; phylum Fidelibacterota; class UBA2242; order UBA2242; family UBA2242; genus BS750m-G69. The sequence continues at coordinate 8,658 of DAOUYY010000046.1, read as the reverse complement.
ACAGCAGCAAATGATCTTATCAGATCAGGATATAGTGTCACGGTTTTTGAGGCGTTACCTGTAGCAGGTGGAATGATGACAGTTGGAATTCCAGCCTATCGTTTACCAAAAGAGATAATTCAGATAGGGATTGATACAATTGCCACTCTTGGTGTAAAAATCAGAACCAATACAAAAATAACAGATGTTGATAGTCTTCTTAATAGTGGCTACGATGCAGTATTTATAGCAATTGGCGCCCATAAAGGTTTGAAATTAAACATTCCGGGTGAAGGTGATTACAAGGGGTTAATTGATTGTACAACATTTCTAAAAAAAGTAAGTTTTGGTGATAGAAATAAACCTGGTAAAATAGTAATAGTTATAGGTGGTGGGAACTCTGCGGTAGATTCAGCCAGAACAGCGCTCCGTTTAGGTTCGGATGAGGTACATATATTATATAGAAGATCAAGAAGGGAGATGCCTGCTGATGAGTTAGAGATAAACGACGCTGAATTAGAGGGTGTAAAAATTCACTATCTTGTAGCACCTGTAAAAATACTTGGTAAAGATAATAAGGTAATAGGATTAGAATGTATAAAGATGAGGTTAAGTGAACCTGATGATAGTGGAAGGAGAAAACCAGTTCCCATAGAAGGATCAGAATTTGTTATAGATGCTGATATAGTAATACCTGCAATTAGTCAGAAACCCGACCTCTCTTTTTTACCTAGAAATCACGACTTTGAAATATCAAAATGGGATACCTTTGAGGTTGATCCTTATACTTTTGCGACGAATAAACCCGGCTTCTTTGCAGGTGGGGATGCGGTAACCGGACCAAAGACAGTTATTGATGCTACTGCAGCCGGACATAGAGCTGCAAAATCAATTGACAGATATTTAAGTGGAAAAGATTTGAAGGAGCGTATATCTGAAGGAGGATTTGGAGAAAGGGAACTGGAACTATCGTTTGTTGATACTATGATAGAGAAGAAAAAATGTGTTCAGGTGCCTAAACTTACTCTGCAAGAAAGGAGAGGCAACTTTAATGAGGTCGAATTGAGTCTGACTGAAGAACAGGCGATTGAAGAAGCAAAACGTTGTTTAAGATGCGGCCCCTGCATGGAATGTGTGGAGTGTAGACCGGACTGCGATAAGAAATTGATAGTTCTATCGTCTACTGGACTCACAGAAGAAGATTTTCTTATAAGGATACACTGGGCTCCTGAACAATTTCCAGTGACTGATAATTCATGGAATGGATTTCTGTGCTGGCAAAGAATGGAAATTCCTGTAGTTGTAGATCCTGTAGTCTGTATTGTTAAGGAAGATTTCTGTCGAGGTTGTGGGAGATGCGAAGAGGTATGTGAGTACTCGGCAATAAAAATGGTGAAAGGAGAAAGTGGGGTTTTTATTGCTAATGTTGATCAATCCATCTGTAGGGGATGTGGAATTTGTGCAGCTATTTGTCCTTCTGGCGCTATGATGGCAAGACATTTTACTGATAAATGGATTAGTGGAGTTATAGAAGAGAAGCTTAAGCAATAATAAGATATGACTAAGATGCATAATAAGAAAAGTAAATTCACTCCTACTATAATCAGTTTTGTATGTAACTGGAGTGCTTATAATATTCTCAGGAAAATTGAATTTCGACTTCCTGCAAATATGCATTATGTCAGAGTAATGTGTCTTGGAAGAATTAATCCTTCTTTTATATTCAAGGCTTTTGAACTTGGGGTAGATGGTGTGCTCCTTTTGGGGTGTCCTCCTGGAGAGTGCCATTACAACTTCGGAAATAGAATTGCAGAGGAACACTTTAATATTGCAAATAATGTTATGCATCTATTGGGAGTTGAAAAAGAGAGATTGAGTCTTATCCAGGTTTCAAATAAAGATTATTTAATACTTGTAAGGAGTATGAAAAAATTTATTAATGTTTTGAAAAGAGTAGGTCCAAATCCATTTAAAATTGACACAAGCGAAAAAGTATGGACGCCATAGATAAAGCTATAAAGCGAACAAAGGTTTACTATTGTCTGGACTGCGGGAAGTGTACTTCCATTTGCCCAATTGCTTTACGAAATCCAGATTACTCACCTCGTCGTATTGTTAGTAGTGCCATACATGGCTCTCATGAATATTTGCTAAAAGACAATCTTCTTTGGGAATGCCTTACCTGTAAGATGTGTGATGAGAGATGTCCATCAGATGTTTATTATTCCGAATTTATTAGGGATGTGAGGATAGAGGCAGGGAAAATTGGACAGGAAGGTGAATGTTCTCATGGTGGTGCTATTCAGTCGTTAATGAGGATAATGACTCAACCCGATCTAAAACAGAATCGGCTTGCCTGGATATCAGAGGATTTAAAGGTAGCGAAAGAGGGTGAATATCTCTATTTTGTAGGTTGTTTACCATATTTCGATGCGTTTTTTACTGATCTGAATTTGAATACGATTAGCATTGCTAAAAGTGCTGTAAAGATATTGAATTATCTGGGTATAGAGCCTGTGATAATGGAGAATGAACGATGCTGTGGTCACGATCTGCTCTGGACAGGAGATATAGAAAATTTCATAAGGCTCGCTCGATTTAATTTGTCAGAAATAAAAAAAACCGGTTGCAAGAAATTAATAGTATCCTGTCCGGAGTGTTATACAACTCTAAAAATTGATTATCCCAAGTATGTAGGTGATCTGGGAATGGATATAATACATATTTCCGAATTTCTTGCCGAGAATCTTACGGATGATAAACTAAAGTTTAAAAAGTCTAAAAAGAAAGTAACGTACCAGGATCCTTGTAGATTGGGAAGATACTCTGGCATTTATGAGCAACCCAGAGACATCATAAAAGCCATAGATGGTCTTAAATTAAATGAGATGGAGAAAAATAGGAAGAACGCTGTTTGCTGCGGAACAAGTGCATGGATCAACTGCAATAGTGTCTCAAAACAAATCCAAATTGATAGGCTTATAGAAGCAAAATCTACCGGAGCAGATTTTCTGATAACAGCCTGTCCAAAGTGTCAGATTCATTTTAAGTGTGCAATGAATGATAGGAATGTTTCTAAGGATACGAAAATTAAGATTATGGATTTTACAGCTTTGGTAGCAAACAGTTTGGAGTAATATGAAGGTTGCAAAAAGTCATCGGCATTTAATAAATAGATGGGAATTTTATCTCTTTACCTTAAAGAATTGATGTATTAATAAACTTTTAAGTTTTTGTGTGAGAGGAGGTGATTAAGTGGGAAGTGAAACCAGAATAGGCGTATTCATTTGTGAGTGCGGCTCAAACATAGCTGGTACGGTAAATTGTATGGAGTTAATGGAATATGCTAAATCACTGCCTGATGTAGTGTGTGTTGTAGTGAATCGCTATACTTGTGCAGAACCTGGTCAGCAAGAAATAAGAAGATATGTGTGTGAACAGGATCTCAATCGTGTAGTTGTTGCAGCCTGTACACCAAAGATGCATGAACCAACTTTCAGAAAGTGTGTGAGTGATGCGGGTCTAAATCCATATCTTATGGAGATGGCAAATATTAGAGAGCATTGCTCATGGGTGCACCACTTTGATAAGGCTAAGGCAACGCAGAAGGCTAAAGAACTTGTAAAGTCAGCAGTAGCAAGAGCCAGGCTACTAGAACCGCAGAAAGAGTTGGAAGTTCCTGTAACACAAGCAGCACTCGTAATAGGTGGTGGTATTGCTGGTATTCAGGCATCACTCGATCTTGCCAATGCTGGTTACCCGGTTTGGCTTGTTGAAAAGGCGCCTTCTATTGGCGGGATAATGTCGCAACTTAATAAGACATATCCCACTATGGACTGAGCAATATGAATCCTCGGTCCGAGGATGATGGATGTCGGTCGACATCCCCGAATTAAACTTCTAACGTACTCGGAAATTGAAGAAATTTCTGGCTACATAGGCAATTTTCGTATAAAAATACGCAGAAAAGCAAGATATGTAGATGAAAATGAATGTACTGCGTGTGATGAATGTGTAGAAGTATGTCCGGTCATTGTACCGAAGGAACACCAGATGGGCTTGGCTTCAAGAAAAGCTATATACATTCCATTTCCGCAAGCAGTACCATCAGCCCACCTTATTGATATAGAAGCATGCCTTGGGTTCGATCCAATTGCTTGCAGTAAGTGTGCAGAAAAATGCGATAAAAATTGTATAAACTACGACGATAAGGATAAAATCATAGAATTTGATGTGGGCTCAATAATTGTTGCCACAGGTATGGATGTCTATGATCCAACTGAATTTGATGAGTATGGTTATACAAGATTTGAAAATGTCTTAACATCCATGGAATTTGAGATTCTTACCGGACCTGGAGGTGTTACTAAGGGAGAACTAATTAGACCTACTGACAGGAAAGTACCCAAATCAATTGGATTTATTCAATGTGTAGGCTCGAGATGTGAAAAGAGAGGCAACCCTTATTGTAGTAATGTATGTTGTATGAACACTATAAAGGATACCCTCCTTTTGAAGGAATACTACCATGATATTGAATGCAAGGTGTTTTATGTAGATATTAGAGCTTCTGGAAAGGGATTTGAAGACTTTTACCGAAGGAGTAAAGGTTTAGGTGTTAAATATATTCGTGGGATTCCTGGTGATATAAGGGAAGACCCAAAAACAAAAAATCTCATTCTTACTGTTGAAAATACGTCTAAGGGAAGTATCGAAGAGCATGAATTAGAGATGATCGTTCTATCTGTAGGATTGGTACCAAGGTATGACAGTGATGTGATTCAAAAACTGCTTACTCTTTCAACAACCTCCGATGGCTTTCTTATGGAAGTACATCCTAAACTGACTCCTATTGATGCACCGACATCAGGAGTATTCTTTGCCGGATGCTGCGAAGCTCCAAAGGATATTAAGGATTCGGTAACCCAGGCTTCTGGTGCAGCGGCACGTGCCTTGACTATACTTTCACAGGATAAAGTGAAAATAGAGGCCGTTACATCGATAATTGATGAAGATAAATGTACATCCTGTGGTATATGTGCAGATGTCTGTCCTTACGGTGCAATAATAGTTGATAAAAAAGCTAAGATACCAGCAAAAGTCATCGAGGCAGCCTGCAAAGGTTGTGGTACTTGTGCAGCCGAATGTAAATTTGATGCGATTCGGATGAGGCACTTTAGCGATGAGCAAATAATGGCGCAGTTAGAGGCAATCTTGGAGGAGAATCCTGAAGAAAAAATAGTAGTGTTTGCATGTAACTGGTGTTCTTATCCGGGAGCAGACCTCGTGGGTATATCAAGAATGCAATATCCTGTTTCTCCACGAATAGTAAGAACAATGTGTTCAGGTCGTGTAGATGAAAAATTTATATTGCACGCATTTGAACTTGGTGCTCCTATAGTGCTTGTAACGGGTTGTCACCCTGTTGATTGTCATTATATTGATGCTCAACAATGGGCTCAGCGTAGAGTAGAAAGGTTATGGGACAAATTGGAGCGTAAAGGTATCAGACCTGAGCGTCTTCAGCTTGAATGGATATCAGCTTCGGAAGTAGGGAAGTTTGTAAAAACGATGGAAGAGTTGGAGGAAATGCGTAAAAAAGTCACCAGAGAGGAAATAGAAGAAACTAAAAGGATATTAAGTAAGATCAAAAAGTAGATTTGATTAATCTCCAGTTATAAAAGGTGATGCCATGATTGAGGAAGCTGATTTTAAGTGTTTAAGATGTGGTCACGAGTTCAAAGCACCTTATGAAAAGGGAAAGATTGAAGAGAGGTTTTGTCCTAAATGTCGTAGTAATAGTGTGCGACACATTAAGAAAAAATTGTAGAAATCGCTATCGGAAAATATTTACAAGTGAATAAAGGATTATTGATATTCAATTATAGTAGCTCTATGAAAGGAAAATAACTGTAAATTCTTTTAAAAAGTGATATTTGTGATTTATATCTTTAGTGTAAGAAAATTAATGGAGGAGATTCCATGGAAATAGTGAAAAATTTGAAACTTGGCGATTTTGAGCTTTTCTTTTTGCGTGATGGCTCATTCTGGTTAGATGGCGGGGGATACTTTGGTATCGTTCCTAAAGTTATCTGGCAGAAGTTATTATATGTAGATGAATTAAACAGGGTGAAGTTGAATATTAATCCTATGTTAGTGAAAACAGGAAAACACAATGTTCTGATTGATCCCGGTATGGGAAACAAATATTCAGATAAGTTGAAAAAAGTTTTTCGCATGGAATATCAACCTTCGATTGAGCAATCGCTTGCTGAGATTGGAATGAATCCTGATGATATAGATATTGTAGTAGCTACTCATCTTCACTTTGACCATGTTGGTGCCTGCACTAGGTATGACTCCTCTGGGAAAGTTGTTCCAACATTTAGAAATGCTATTCATTATACTCAAAAGGGGGAATGGGAGAATGCTATTCATCCTAATGAGCGAACAAAGGGGACTTATTTCCTGGAAAACTATGTACCATTAATGGAAGCTGGTTTGGTAAAAATTGTTGAAGGCAATGTGGAAATTGTTCCCGGTGTTAGTGTAGAAGTAACAGGTGGACATACAGAACACCATCAGATCATATTTGCTAAATCGGAAGAAGAGATAGCAGTATATTTTGGAGGCATAGTATCAGCAGTGACTCATCTTAAAATCCCTTATACAATGGGATTCGACCTGTATCCTGTCGAAGTAATGGAAAAGAGAAAGGAGCTTTATCAAAGGGCGATTGAAGGAAAGTGGCTGGTATGTCTGGAGCACGACCCGAAAAATCGTGCAGGGTATTTTGAATTTGATGGAAAGAATTATCAGTTTAATAAAAAAGTTGGATAGGGGTTGATTAATAAATATAATTTAAATTTCTTGAGCATTCACTCCGTTAGAAATGCTATTCCTGTATGGAAGTTATCCAAAAGATAAGGGAATCTCTAACGGGGTGAGGAGAGGGAAAAATGTTTAGACCAAACTTTAAAATAACTAATAAAATAATCAACCATATTGCAGATATTGCTGCTGCTAGAGAATTGATTCTCAATGCCTCACTTCTTCCACAATGGGAAGTGAAACTACGCAAAGAGGCAATTATTAAGATGGCTCATCATTCTACAAGCATAGAGGGTAATCCTTTAACTTTAGAGCAGGTAATGAATTTACTTGCCGGGAAGGAAATAGCTGCTTGGGAGAAAGATAAAAGGGAGGTAGTAAACTATGTCAAGGTACTTGAGTATATTGATAGGTTTAGTGAGGAGGGAGTCAAACGTATCAGCGAAAAGATTATTCTGAAGATACATAAGCTTACTACAGAGGGCATCTTATCTGAGGATCAATCGGGATGCTATCGAAAGGTGCCTGTTGCGGTTGTAGACGGGTATGGGAGAATCGTCTTCCAACCGCCACCTAAAAACATAGTTACAGGACTTATGAATGATTTCGTCTCATGGTTAAACAGTACTCAGGCATATGAGTTATATCCTGTATTGTTAAGCGGGATTTCCCATTACGAATTCGTTAGAATTCATCCATTTGTAGACGGAAACGGGAGAACGGCAAGAGCATTAGCCACGCTAATTCTCTATCTGAAAGGTTTTGATACTAAAAGATTCTTTGCCCTTGATGATTATTACAATGAGGATAGAGTGAGATATTATACTGCGCTGCAAACAGTAGATAAAAAAACATTGGATATAACACTCTGGCTTGAATATTTCTGCGAAGGCGTTGCTGTGAGTATTAATAGAGTTAAAGACGCGGTTTTGGAATTGAGTTATGATCGGAGGCTTAAAGAGAAAAGAGGGCAGATTTTCTTGAAAGGAAGGGAGATGAAAATTCTAAGACACTTACAAACAAACCCTCGAATCAGCATTAATGAAGTTCAAAAGATGTTCAATATAAGCAGAGAAATGGCAAATCGGGTAATTAGGGTTTTATTAAAGCAAGATTTGATTGCGAGGAGAGGGCGAGGAAAAGCTACGTACTATGAATTGTTGTGAATCGTCAACTTTGCGTCAACTTTGCGTCAACTAAATTGGCTTCGTAAAATTTTAAAGATATAAGATATTGCCGAGAAATGAGAAGGAGTAGTTTTTGGATAAATTCAACAAAGAAGAGGTTGACTTCTTCTAAATTTAATAATCAAATAGGTTGAGGTAAATTGTTTGTTACAATAGATGGAAAGCAGAATATTAAGAAAAAATTATGCAGCACATAGGAGTAGAACATGAAATTTTCAGATGAGATTTATGATTTGATAAAAACTAGGCGCAGTATTCGGTCGTTCACCGATAAAGAAATTCCTGATGGATTACTGGAAAAAATCCTTCAAGCTGCTATCTGGGCGCCGTCTGGGAAAAATTACCAAAACTGGCATTTCTATGTGTTAAAAGGTAAAAAATTAAGGGATTTTGTTAAAATCTACGCGAAATCTTGGAGATTTGTAAAACCTACACTTGAAAATAAGCTGAAACCAAAGATTTTGGATTTGACTGAAAAATTTTTCTATACGATTGGAAATGCACCAGCAGTAATTTTAGTCTTCTCAGATAAGTTGTCCGGAGAGGAGTATATCACAACGATAGGTAGTGTTTTTCTTGCTGTTCAGAATATACTTCTACTAGCTAATAAAGAAGGAATAGGAACCTGCGTTTTAGGAAGAGTAGAAGAGAAGGCTAATGA